>JAISWC010000039.1 GCA_031271245.1 Tannerella sp.
GAAATTCCCGCGGCGGCAATCGCTTCGAGGTCGGCTGTGACGCCCTCTTTCGATACATTCCCGCCGATAAAAAACAGCAGCGTTTCGGGATGATATACTCGCGGAGGCGACTGAAACGCCTTCACATCGGCTTTCCCGAACGGCCGATTGAGTTCTTTGACCGACGGGATAAATGGCGTCGTCTGCTGTTGAGTGCATGCCTGAATGATTAGATACAAACTAATCAGATAAATGTACTTTAAGCTTTTCATATTGTTCACAAATTATTTTTGTCCACGAATTACACGAATTTCCACGAATTATTATTGTATTGTCTTATTCGTGTTAATTCGTGTAATTCGTGGACAGTTTTTATAATACCATTCTGCTATATTCTAAACTTTTATTCCCGAAATTAATTAACAATCCTATTTTTAGGTCTGTCGCCTTCATATAGTTCAACAGTTGAGATTTGTGTACCGGAGCTAAAAGATCTGCCGCTTTCAGTTCCACGATCACTTTGTTGAAACAGATAAAATCTGCTTCGTAAAACTTTTTAAGCAGATTGTTTTTATAGTAAATCTCAAGTCGAACTTCTCTTTTATATGGAACATTCCGAAGTTGAAACTCGATTTCCAGTGCTTCCTGATACACGGCTTCCAAAAAACCACAGCCTAACTCGTTGTGTACTTCCATTGCTGCGCCGATTATTTGATAAACCTCTTCTTTATATATTAGATCCATGTCTGTCTATTTTTTATCCACGAATTACACGAATTTCCACGAATTATTTATTGTATTGTCTTATTCGTGTTAATTCGTGTAATTCGTGGACAAAAATAATTTCCCAATTTCAGAGTTCCTGACCCACAAATAATGGAGTGAAACAGTGCGGATTATGAACACACAAAAGGCGGTTACGACCGTTTCTCAAAACCGTTACGATGAGGTCATCGTCAGCATCCGAACCTCCGAACCAACCAGGAAAGTCCAAGAAATTTACGACCGCCTGCACTACAAATCGCGTCCCTACTCCAAACGAAAATTTGTAGTACACAAATCGGCATTTGAAAAAATGGATGTCGTTGATTTTAGAAAATTGGTGACGTAATGGGTTGCAATGTGGGTTAAGCATTAAAGAGACGCTCTTCCTGCTGCCGTAAAAATCCTTACCCGACAAAAAGTTCTTCGATGGAACAGGTTGTTACGGAAAAAACACTACCTTTACCCGCCAGACTGTAAAAGAGGAAAAACAATATGGCAGAAAGAGATAAAAGAAATGATACGGCATTGTATGGAATGGTGGAAGAGGTTCCTATTCTTTATAACGATTCTGTTTTTGAGGAAAGTACGAACAGGCTGGCTGGCCCTGAAGCCGGACCGCGTCTGGTTGCTATATCGAAACATTACCTGTCCGTTATCACCGGACAAACGCCCCGAAAATACAGGGACAGCCTGTAGACATGTCATACACTAAAACGATAACAATGAACAGAAAACGACCCATACCCGTAAAAACGGTATCATTCAAAGTACACGGCATGAGTTGTGCCGTGTGCGCCTCCCATGTGAAGAAAACGCTCGAAAACGGAGGCGCGGAGGACGTATCGGTCAGTTTCGCGACGGGCGACGTCACGTTCCGGATCGACGAAGAAACGGAGAAGAAGCTGCCGCAGATGTTCAGGCAGATCGAAAAACTGGGTTATACCGTCGCGCAGACGGACCGGCCACAGGCGCCGGTCGCCTTCTACAAAACCGGCCTGTTCCGCCTCCTTTTCTGCGCCTGCTTCACGCTCCCGTTACTGCTGCACATGGTCTGGCCGGATGCGGTCTGGGCGAATCCGCGCCTGCAGTTCCTGCTTTCCCTCCCCGTCTACCTTGCGGGACTGGTCAGCTTCGGCAAACCGGCCGTCCGCTCGTTACTCGGCCGGATGCCGGACATGAACGTGCTGATCCTGCTGGGGGCTACAGCTGCGTACGTTTACAGCCTGGCGGGTCTGTTCCTGTATGGCGAACATGCGCATCACTATCTATTTTTCGAGTCGTCGGCCTCCATCATCACCCTGGTTCTGCTGGGGCGTTACATAGAAGAAAAGGCCGTTGAAAAAACCTCTTCGTCCATTGCCGATCTGGTTCGGCTGCAAAAAACAACCGCCCGGAAGATTCTTTTCGGCCGGAAGGCGGAGAAGATTGTCAGCGTTGACAACAGTCAGTTGCAAGTTGGAGACCGCGTGCTGATCAACACCGGCGATCAGGTGCCGACAGACGGCTGCATCGTCTGGGGCGAAGCTTCCGTGAACGAGGCCATGCTGACGGGCGAGAGCGATTCGACAAGCAAGCGCACGGGAGATACGCTGACCGGCGGCACCCTCCTCGAATCGGGCACGGTCAGGATGCGGGTCACCGCCGTCGGCAGGGACACGGCGCTGGCGCGTATCATTGAACTGGTGAAACTGGCGCAGAACGAAAAATCGGTCATGCAACAGTTGGCCGACCGCATCAGCGCCGTCTTTGTACCGGCCGTCCTGCTGATTGCCCTCGCGACCTTTGGCGTCTGGCGCTGGCTCCTGGCCGTTCCGTTTGTCGATGCGCTAATGTACGGCATTTCGGTGACGGTCATTGCCTGTCCGTGCGCAATGGGACTGGCCACGCCGCTGGCACTGATGGTCGGGATGGGACGGGCGGCCAAAAACGGGATTCTGATCAAAGGCATGAGGCCACTGGAAGCGTGTACCCGGATTCGCCTCATCGCTTTTGACAAAACGGGTACGCTCACGACCGGCGAGCCGGTCATCACGGCCTTTGCTTCCCTCGAAAACAGGGAAAACGAACTAAAGTCTTTCGCCCTCGCGCTGGAAAAACATTCCTCCCATCCCGTCGCTCGCTGCATCACGAAAAGCTGGCACGGCGCCGCACCCGTCGAAATGGCGCGCGTAACGGAGATACGGGGGAAAGGCATGTCCGGCCTCACGGCGGATGGCACCGCGATTTTCATCGGCGCGGCACCTGCGCCGGACGACGCCTCTTTCCCGCCCGGTCATTCCCTGTACGTCACCCGCGACCAAAAGGTGGTCGGCTGGATCGACCTACAGGAAGAAGTGCGACCGGAAGCGCGGGAAGTGATTGAACAGCTGAAGCGGCTGCACATCCGCCCGGTGATCGTCAGTGGCGACCGGGAGAGCAAGTGTCGGGCGATCGCCCGGCAACTGGGCATAGAGACCGTTTACGCCGAACAGACGCCCGAACAGAAACCGGCCATCCTGAAAGAATTGATGCGTACGGCACCCACAGCAATGGTGGGCGATGGCATCAACGACGCGCCGGCGCTGGCCACGGCACACCTCGGCATCTCCCTGAGCGACGCTTCCCGGATTGCTATGCAACAGGCCGACATGCTCCTTCTGGATGCCAGCCTGAAACGACTCCCGCTGGCGCTGGGACTGGGAAAACACACCTTTATCACGGTAAAGGAAAATCTGTTCTGGGCGTTCATTTACAACGTAATCGCAATTCCGGTAGCTGCCTGCGGGTTCCTGACGCCAACCCTCGCTGCGGCTTCCATGGCGCTGTCCGACGTGTTTTTACTGGCAAACTCCATGCGATTGAAATTCAAGAAAGTGATATAGCAGCGACGAAAGAGAATGAAGCATTGAGCAAGTCCCAATGACGGACTTCATTGCATTCCCGGATACGGTACGCTCCCCGCAAAACCATTCGGTTATCTGCGGACAAATAGAACGCTGATTTTCTGACGACTCCACGGACAATCTGAAGCGTACGTGCAGGACAGCCTGAAATGCACATGCATTATAACCTATAATGCACGTGCAGAATAACCTGATGCGCGAGTCGGCCTCCCGCTTCGTTTGAGAAACAGGCAAAGGCATCTCATGCAACAACTTCAAGTAGTTGGCAGTTAGTAGAGAGCGCATCGCTGTGACACAAAACCATCCGGCAAGCCGCAATTACTATCCACTAACTACTAACTTCCTGTTTGTGTACAAAACTGTGCCGTGTGCAGTATAACTGCCGGCTGCACTATAAGCAGTGGCGCCTCTCTGCAAGACGATGTCACCCGTTTGCCGGCGCGCTGTCGGTATCGACATACAGCGTGGCATATGGATGGAGCCGCAGGCAGGTGGCGGGAATATGCTCGGATATGGCGTCGTGCAGGGTGTGCCACACAGCCCGGGCCTTGGTGGGGCCGGGCACCATGCAAAACAGTCTGGAGGCGCGCATCAGTACCGGAATGGTCAGGGTGAGCGCGTGCGTAGGCACATCGTCCAGCGTGGCGAAGCAGCCGTCGTTCACCTGCTGGTGCCGGCAGGCCATATCCAGTTCTACCTGTTTCACCCATACCGGGTCGTTGAAATCGGCCACGTGCGGGTCGTTGAAAGCCACATGTCCGTTTTCGCCGATGCCCATGCAGACGATGTCTGCCGGATAGCGCTGCAACAGTGCGGTGTAACGGCTACATTCCGCCGCCGTACCGTCCGGGCTGTCCGGGTTCAGGTAGTTTATGGAGAGAAAGGGCAGCCGGTCGAAAATATGTGTTTTCAAATAGTTCCCGAAGCGTTGCGGCGCGTCGGGAGACAGACCGACGTATTCGTCCATGTGAAACGCACGCACGCGGTGCCAGTCGATGTCCGGCTCGCGGCGGAGGGCGGCGAGAAATTCGTTTTGCGAAGGTGCGGCGGCGAAAATCATGTGGACGGTGTCCCTCTGTTGCAGCAGGTTGCGGAGCGTGTTGCCCGCATCTGCGGCGGCAGATTCGCCCACTGCCTGCCGTGAGGCATGGATGCGAACCTGCAAACTGTCTTTAGTGACTGATTGTCTTACTGACATTTATAATTTGTTTAAGATGATGTTTCCGTTTATGATTACCGTCTGCATGTTGACGGATTCGTCAAAAATGACGATGTCGGCATCCTTTCCTCTTGCCAGGCTGCCTTTGTGGCGGTCGATACCCATGATGCGCGCCGGCGTGGCCGTCGCCATTTGAACGGTTTGCAGCAGGGGGAATTTCCCGACGGAAATGCCGGTTCGCACCAGCCGGTCGGTCGTGGCCACGCTGCCGGCAAAGACCGAGCGGTCGGGCAGTTTGGCCACGCCGTCTTCCACAATCACCGGCCGTCCGTGCGTCAGGCTGCCGATGATGCTGGGTCCTTCCGGCATACCGGCTGCGCGCATCGCGTCGGTCACGAGGGCGATGTGCTCCGGCCCCTTGATTTGGTAAACCAGTTGCAGCAGGGGGGCGGGCAGGTGCACGCCGTCGGCAATCAGTTCCACCGTCATGCCGGGCGTGAGGTAAGCCGCCTCGACCACGCCGGCATAGCGGCGGGCGTTGCGGCGCGTAATCGTCGAGGTACACGAGTAGAAATGCGTCACGTGCGTAAAGCCCCAGTCGAACGCTTCGAGCGCTTCGTCGAAAAGCGCATCGGTATGTCCCATTGCCGGCAGGATGCCGCGGGCTGTCAGGGCACCGGCAAACGCCTTGCTGCCTTCCAGTTCGGGGGCTGCGCTCCAGCGGGCGATCAGGCCGGAGGCTTCCTCCAGCAGAGGCAGGTATTCGTCCGGATGGGGATTGCGGATGTGGTTCGGATCCTGCGCGCCCCGCTGGTTCATGGCGAAATAGGGCCCTTCCAGGTGAAGCCCCGCCATGGTGGCGCCGCGCGTGTTGGCGGCTGCGGCTTCGCGGTAGACGGCACAGGTATGCCGCGTTTCTTCGGCCGTGGCCGCCACGGTGGTTGGGAACAGCGTCGTTGTGCCGTGCTGCGCATGAGTCTCGACGACGGTCAGCCAGGCGGCCGCCGTGCCGTCCATGAAATCGGCGCCTCCCGCTCCGTGCACATGCAGGTCGATGAATCCGGGAGAAACATAATGTCCACGAGCGTCAATCACTTCGGCTCCGGGAAAGTCGACCCGGTCGCCTCCCACTTCGCATATCTTCCCGTCTGCCAGGCAGACTTCTCCGGGAATGATTCGCGTGGGGGTAAGCAGCCGGCCGTTGATAATCTTTATTCGCTTTGTCATATTTGATTGTGTTTAAGATTTTATACTTTTTGTATTGTATGGACGGTTCATTTAACAGCCGTCGGTTTGGCACGTTTCGTCCATTTCCACGACGTGATTTTATGGCCGTACATGGCGTAGAAAATCAGGTAGAGGTAGCTGGGAATCAGTATCCGGTAGGCCTCCCGTACGCCGGAGGTATCCGCTATCCACCCGTATATCAGGGGGAGTATGGCGTTGCCGACCAGCCCCATGACCAGCAGGGAAGAGCCGATTTTGGTAAAACGCCCCAGGTTCCGGGTGGCCAGCGGCCATATCCCGGGAGATACCAGGGCATTGGGCAAGCCCAGCAGGGCCAGGAACCAGATGGATAGGCTGATGGCCTGTCCCTTGAACATCATTTCGCCCGGCATGAACAGCACGCAGAGCGAAAAGATTAGCCCCGTCACGGTGCATATCCGCAAGGCCCTGGTCTGGCTGATGAATTTTGGGATGCAGACGATGCCGCAGACGTATCCTATGATGGTGGCTGTCAGTGTATAGGAAGGCAGCGACTTGGCCTTGACCAGATCGAATCCCATGCTGCCGGCATAGTTGATGATGGTGTCGATGGCCACTACCTGGTTTCCCACATGCAGAAAGATCGCTATGGCGCCCAGAACCAGGTAGGGGAAGTCGAAAACACTTTTTTTCCCGGCATTGGCCGAGGCCACTTCCTGGCTTTCCTCTTCGCTATTTATTTCGGGAAGAACGGAATAGCGGATGAAAAGACCCGCGCCCAACAGCAGTATGCCCAGAAAGGCGTATGGCAGGGCAACCCGGCGTACCAGTTCGTCCAGCGCCGCGTTCCTTGTAACTTCGTCCATGAGGGGAAGCGCGGCAAACAGTTCGCTGTCGGTCACTTTCAGGGTAAAGGCGGCAAAAATAAGCGGCGACACGATGCCCGCACACTTGTTGCATACCCCCATGATACTCAACCGCTGCGCCGCCCGTTCGATGGGGCCGATGATGATAACATACGGGTTGGCGGCGGTTTGCAGCACCGCCAGACCGGCGCCCATGGTGAACAGTCCGACAAGGAAAAGGCCGTAGGTGCGGGTAAAGGCGGCGGGAACAAACAGTAAGGCGCCCAGCGACAGGGCGAAAAAGCCGAACATGATGCCGCGCTTGAACCCTACCCGTTTCAGCAGCAGGCTTCCTGGCATGGACATCACGAAATAGGCGATGTAGAAGGCGAATGTAACTAAATAGGCTTGTGTGTGTGTTAATTCAAAAGATATTTTGAAGTATGGAATCAATATCGAATTAACCCACGACACAAACCCAAATATAAAGAACATGAATGCCAGAATGGCAATTGATAGGATTGTATCCCGTTTAGTCGGCGTCCGGCCGGCAGATGTTTCCTGTTTGAAAGACATATGATAATTGATGTTTAGTGATGAAAAATGAATGATATGGAACAGCGTTTCGGGGAAAAATACCTCCCGACACAGTCGGAAAGATTCTCCACGCTGTGAGGAAGAAATCCGACACGGTCACCATGTTTTTCTTACTTCGTTCAACGCTTTGTTCCATACTTCGCTCAGTTCGACGACGGCGCCGTTTCTCCGCCGGCTTTCGTGAGCGGCTTCCATGAAGGTAAATATTTCGAGGGTGTCCTTCGACGGCACCGGAGGCTGACCGGTCTGGAAAAAGCGGACAATCTCCCTGAGCAGCGGGTCGTATCCGCTGTACGTTCCCAACTGTTCAACGCCCTTTTCGCCGAAGGCATATCCTCCATATCCTCTCGCTCCCTTGCGGATACCCCTGAACGTGCCGATTCGCGCGTCCTCCCATACGCCCGTCACGATGTCGGTGTCGGGGGTATATACGCGCGATACGGTCCGGCATCCGATGCCCATCACCGTGTACAGCATTTCGATGCCGTGAATGCCGTACCAGAAGAAATCGGAATGGGTGGCCTCCAGCGTGCAGGGGCTGAAGGTGTCTGCGCCCAGCACCTTGCCGATGCTATTTTCTTTCAGGATGCGGTCCATGTTGGACATGTATCTTAGCGAGGAGGCCGAAAAGACGGGGATGCGGAAGTCTTCCGCCGCGCGGTAAATGGCGATGGCGTCGGACAGCGACGCGGCTACCGGCTTGTCGATAAATACCGTTTTCCCGGCTTTGAACACTTCCAGCGCCTGCTCCAGATGCAGCCGTCCATCGTTGGTTTCCAGCAGGATCACGTCGGTTTCCTTCAGCAGTTCCCGGATGGAGCCGGTGATTTTCACGCCCATGCCTTTTATTTCTTCCGTGTACTGCGGTATCCGCGAAACGCTGGATTCAATATCCCGGCTGCCGTGGGGATAGGCTGCCGTCACTCTGTAACCGCCGTATTCGGCGGTTTCGCTGTTGAGCGATTTGGCAAAGGCAATGCTGTGAGAGGTATCCAGTCCGATGATACCCACCCGCAAGCCTTTTTTTACGGGTTCCGCCGATTTTCCCCATAGTGTTTTCGGGGTTAGCAAACCGGCTCCGGCTATCATGCCGGCTTTGATGAATGTTCGACGATTGGTCATATTCGATGATTTTATGTTAGTAACTGTTTTATACGCCGGGTTCCCATCCGGGTTCGTAACTCCGGCTCCAGAGGCGCTGCGCCTCCGGGTCGCCGAGGATGTGCCCGGCGGAGGGGTCGATGTCCAGCGTTTTTCCCCGGCGGAGGGAAATGTTGGCCAGCTGCATCAGCAGGGCGCATTGATGTCCGTCTTCGATGGCGACGTTTTGTCGCGTACCTTTCCGGATGGCGTCGAAAAAGTTCACGATATGGATGGCGTCCAGTTGCTGCGTGGGATTGACCCGGTTCTGCGGGTTAATCGCGATGTCGCTTTTCGTTTCGCCGACTAATTTCCCACCTTTGTCGAAAATCCGGTAGTCGTTTCCTCCGGAGATGTGCATGCTTCCGGCATCGCCGTAAAAGACTGCGCCGACGGCGCCGCCTTCGATGTGCTTTCCGCTGCAGCTGTGTCCTTCCCACAGCAGGGTGGCTTCGTCTCCATACTGGAAATTGACGGTCTGCGTATCCGGCGTTTCCCAGTCGTCGCGGTAGAAGTAGCGCCCTCCCAGCGAACTTACTTTCGTGGGATATTTCAGGTTCATCCCCCAGCAGAGCAAATCAATTATGTGCGTGCCGTTGTTCAGCGTTTCGGCCGTGCCCCAGTGCCAGAACCAGTGCCAGTTGTAGTGCACGATATTGTCCCTGTAGGCCGTGCGGGGCGCCGGGCCTTGCCACAGGTCCCAGTCCAGCCATTCCGGCGCTGCGGTCGCTCTGCCGGTTCCGATGCCGGGACGGCTGTTCACGTACCATCCCTTGCCGAAATGCACTTTGCCGATGGCGCCGTCCTGCACCAGCCGGATGGCTTCCCGTACCCTCGGCCACGAGCGGCGCTGGGTGCCGACCTGCACTACCTTGCCGTACCTGGCGACGGCTTCCACCAGCATTTCGCCTTCGCGGGGATTGTGGCTGACCGGTTTCTCCAGATAGACATGTTTGCCTGCCTGCAAAGCCAGCAGCGCTGCCGGCGTGTGCCAGTGGTCGGGCGTGGCAATGACGACGGCGTCCACGTTTTTGTCTTCCAGCGCCCGGCGGAAATCCTTTTCGCCTTTGGGCGTTTTCTGCTGAATCTTCTTCACGTCGGCCACGCACTTTTCAATCGCCCGGCTGTCCACATCGCAGACGGTGACTACTTCACACTGCGCCTGACCGGCGAAGTTCTGCGCCAGGGCGTTGCCGCGGCTGTTCACGCCGATAACGGCTACGCGAATCCGTTCGCCTGCGCCTGCCATACGGCTGTATCCGGCTGCGTCCCAACTCGGAAGCAGGCCTCCTGCCGCCAGTCCGATAGCGCCGGTTTTCCTTATAAATTCTCTTCTGGATACGTTCATTTCTCTTCGATTTTATGATTTTGATTCATTTTCCTGCCGTCAGGGGAATGTGATTTTCACCAGGTCTTCGATTTCCTTTCCTTCGTGCATGAAGCGCGCCAGGGTGTACACATTGCCGGCCTGGTCCTGCGCGATGGAATTGACGTAGGTAGGCCGTTCACCGTCGGCGTAGAAGATGGCGCCGTGATCACGGTATTCCCGCTTCGGAATGTTGAAAGTCACCAGATGCAGATTTTCCAGTCCCCGTGCAGCGCCCATCGCTATTTTGTCCACGCCTTTCACGCGCTGGCCGTCGCGGTAGATGGGGCCGCCGGTAAGGTAGTAAATGGTATGGTCTTTGCCCAACATGTAACCCAGGTATCCGTAGCTGAACTGGTCGTACATACCGCTCTTTTTCGAGGGCTCGGAGACTATGCGCTCCACGATTTCGACCGTTTTGGCCTTCGGGTCAAAGCGGAACAGGTAACCCGAATTGCCATGCACGCCGTAGGCCACGTTTTCCGGCTCATACCAGAAGATTTTCCGCCAGTTGTACGACATGCTGCCGGCGCCGGTGTAGTCGTACGTCCCGAAGTAGTCGAGCCGCAAATCTACGTCGTCCAGCTTTTGGGGCGCCTCCATGCCAGGACGGTAATAAAAAATATCGCCTTCCGCCACGGAATAGTAGGCCGTACCGTCGCGCGGGTCAACGAACATCGACCGGCAAATCACGCGGTAATCCTTCCCGATGACGCCCGCTTCGCCCTGTTCGCTGATCAGTCCCAGTTCTTTCAGCTGACCGCTGTTCAGGTCATAATCCAGGAAATAGCCTTTGGGCCACGTGATGCCGAAAAGATGACCGTGTGTTTTGTCCATCGTCATTGTGATGATGCCTTCGCCGTAGGGCGCCAGCGCCAAATCTTCAATCTTGCCGCTTTGCATGTCGTAGGCCGTGAAATGGCCACCGGGGTAAAGCGCGTAGCCTTCCGGCGCGTGTTGCGGCAGCGATTCCGCGCCTTCAATCATTTCGTAGTAACCTACGTGCGTGGCGAAATAGAGTTTCCCGTTGTGTTCGTAGAACTCGACATGACTCTTGCCCTGTGCGATGGCGTTTTTCTCGCCCACCGCCTCCGACAGGTCGGCAATGAACTTCGTCCGGTCGGTTGCCGGGTCGTAGACGTAAAACTGTCCGCCCACGTCGTGCCTTGCCGACGAGAGCACGTAGTAAATCTTCCCGTCACCGGCCGCCGAGATGGCGTTGTACGTGTCGTGTGCATCGGCAATACCGGAATAATAGTGTTTGGCCGTCAGCGGCTGTTCCGCCTCCGGTGCAACGGCCCGATTAGCCGGCCCGGTACAGCCTGCGACGACAATCAGGATGCCCACGACGGCGGCAGCCGGTTTTGAAAGTATTGTCTTCTTCATCACTTTATTTCATCATTATGGATTAAATCCGTTTGCTACCCTATGGTTATTGCTTTTAACCATAACTTGCTTACGGTAAATCGGCGCAAAGGAAAGAAATATCATGAGATTGAAATAGCTTATTTACGAAAATCAATCCTCAAAAAGCGTCTATTTTCAGTTCAAACGGTCGCGATGGATATTAGAAAACCCTTATTTTCGGCAAGTTTCCTTTAGTAGTTCGCGAGTCCCCCCTCAGTCCCTCCTTATTTCATTCACATAGAATTAAGATAAATAAGGGTCGGGAGAAAGAGGACTCCAATGCTACTAAGGGAACTTGGGATGAATAAGGGTTTTGACAGTCAGCGCGACTGTCTGAATTGAAAATCGACGCAGTCAAATGCACCTTTATACAGAGAGACACGGAGAAGACACAGAGTTCCACAGAGAAAAGTGACTGTTCAACTGAAAGTCCAAGAAATTTACGACCGCCTGCACTACAAATCGCGTCCCTACTCCGAACGAAAATTTGTAGTACACAAATCAGCATTTGAAAAAATGGATGTCGTTGATGTTAGGAAATTTGTGTCGTAACGGGTTGAAATATGGGTTAAAACTATAATATGGCAAGGGTATTTAAAGTAACACCCAAGCGTGTAAAAAGGACAAACGCTACGGTATTGACACCTGACATGTCGATAGTCGTAACGACAACAATTTTATGGACAAAAGGCCTTTGAATCTTTGAATTATTTTGTCACAGCAGCAATTCCCAGTCGCCCACGTCGACCCAGATATCCAGTTTCCAACCGACTTCCCGGAAATGGGAGACTTTCTCGAACCCCAGACTCTCGTGCAGCCGGATACTTTCGGGATTGGGAATGGAAATACAGGCGACTACCGCATGAATATCCATTTGCCGCAGCAATTCAATCTGTTGCGTCATCAGGCTGCGACCGATGCCCCTGTTGCGCAGGCCGGGATCGACATACACGGTCGATTCCGCCGTCCGGTGATAGGCGCTCCGTTTTTTCCACTGTGCGGCATGACAGTATCCGGCCACCCGCCCGTCGATCTCGTATACATGATAGGGATAGTCCGACGAAATGGCGGCGATTCGCTGCCGCATCTCCGCCGTCGAAACGGTTTCCGTCTCAAACGTGATGATGGTTTTCTCGACATAGTAGTTGTAGATGCCGACGATCGCTTCCGCGTCCTGTTCTGTTACTTTACGTATCATGATTTTTCATTTTAACATTTCAAACTATAAGTTTCCCAACGCATCGTAGGCCGGGATTTCTTTCAAATAGGCATAACTCCGTTTTTCATAATCGATCCGGCAGCAGTAATGTTCCAGTCCGTTGGTGACTATCAGGCATTTCACGCGCAGGGAAAGATTGTATCGGGCAATCTGCTCGAACACCTGCTGCGTGACCGGCACGGACGGTGCCTTGTATTCCACAATGGCCAGCGGTTCCAGATAGAGGTTGTACACCACTGTGTCGCACCGCCGGGCGAGTTGCTCCAGTGCGATGGTCACCTCGTTGGCCAGCAACGCTTCCGGATAGTTTTTCTCCGTCACCAGGTAGTTCACAAAATGTTGCCGAACCCATTCCTCCGGAGTCAGGGCTACATTTTTTCGCCGCAAGGGGTCGAAAATGAAAGATTTCCCGTCTTTCCGGGACACTTTCGGATGATAGATCGGCAGATGGAGTGGTTGCATCTCTTTTTTATTTGCTAAATTTGTCCGTTCAAAGGTACGCATTTTTATGGCTACCGGGTAAAAAAACAGAACGGAAAATGGCTAAACAGGAATTTACATACAACGATATTTGTCGCGAAATCAGGGCTGGACAGTTCCGTCCGGTATATGTGCTGATGGGGGAAGAACCGTATTTCATCGACCGGATTACGGACTTGCTGCTCGAAAAGGTGCTGGAGGGGGCGGATCGCGATTTCAACCGGATCATTCTCTACGGGGCGGATGTGAAAGCGGCGGATGTGCTGAATGCCGCCCGCCGTTTCCCGATGATGTCCGACCGTCAATTAGTGGTGGTGCGCGAGGCGCAACTGATCAGCGACATCGATTTGCTGACAAACTACGCGAAAAAACCGCTGGCTTCTACAGTGCTGGTGATCAATTACAAGTACCGTCCGCTGGACCGGCGAAAGGCGCTGGCGGCGGCGGTCGAGAAAAACGGCATCCTGTTTGATTCGAAGAAAATTCCGGACTACAAGATGCCGGAATTTGTCACCGCCCTGTTGCAGCAGCGCGCCATCACCGCCCAGCACAACGTCGTGCTGATGCTGGCCGACTATATCGGAAACGACCTGGAACTGCTGAACAGGGAGCTGGACAAGCTGGAGATTCTGCTGAACGGCCAGGCAACGAAACACCTTACGCCCGAACTGATTGAAAAAAACATCGGAATCAGCAAGGATTTCAACAATTTCGAACTGCAGAGCGCCATCGCCCGCAGAGACATCCTGAAAGCCAACCGTATCATCCGGTATTTTGAAAAAGACCCCGCCAGTCATCCGATTCAGGCCACCTTGCCCGTCCTGTTCAACTACTTTTCGAACCTGATGATTTGCCACTACGCGCCGGACAAGTCGGAAAAAAACCTGATGACGACGCTGGGCTTTCGTTTTCCCGTTCAGGTAAAGGACTACATGACGGGCATGCGCAATTATCCGGCCATGAAGGTTTTCCTCCTGATTCACGAAATCCGGATGGCCGACGCCCGCTCCAAAGGCGTGGACGCCACCTCATCTCTCACCGACGGAGAAATATTAAAGGAACTGCTGTACAAAATACTGCACTGACGAAATGAAATCGACGGCCGATTAGATAAAGAACCGTGGCACCCTTACAACACCTCGTTTGGTGTTCTTTCCATAACAAGCGGATATTGTTCCGGATGTTTCAGGCTTTCTATTTTCAAATCTACCTCCAAAGCATCCCAGCGGATACCGTCGTCGCCACACATTTCTACATTGAAAACATCGGACACTTTGGCCTTTTTGAACCAGGGAAGGCGGTCGTATGAAAGATAATAATCCCTGCCAAGCACTGATACGATGATTCCTTCGGAGGTAGCTAAATCTTTTTTTGAGGTG
>JAISWC010000115.1 GCA_031271245.1 Tannerella sp.
AAAACCGGCGTTGAAGGCATCGCAATCATGCAGCATCCTTCCAACAAATGGTATCCATCGCCATGGTTTACGCGCGATTACGGCTTCATCTCCCCTACCCCGATGTACTGGCCGGAAGATGACAATGCGACACGATTGAAAAAAGGCGAAGTCGTACGGCTTCGCTATCGTGTGCTCGTCCATGCCGGAAATGCCAGGGAGGCAGGAATAGCAGAAGCATTTGAAAAATATAAAAACGAATAAATTCAATTATGAACATAGACTTAAAAGGTAAAGTCGCCGTAGTGACCGGTGGCACGGGCGTACTTGGAGGCAGCATCTCCAAAAGTTTAACGGAAAACGGCGTGAAAGTGGCAATAATCGACATCGCGCCGGAGGCTACGGAAAACAAAGTGAAAGAACTGGGCCGCTTCGGGGATGTGACGGGAATCATCTGTAATGTATTGAAAAAAGAAGACCTGGAAAGTGCACGCGAACAAATCCTTCAGCAATGGGGAAGCATCGACATCCTGATAAATGCCGCCGGAGGCAATCTGCCGGGCGCTACGCTGGCGGAAGACCAGACCGTTTTTGATATGAAAATAGAAGATTTTGACCGTGTCACGAACCTGAATATGAACGGGACCGTATATCCCTGCCTCGTATTCGGCAAGGCAATGGCCGAAAAAGGGGAAGGCAGCATCATCAACATCGCATCTATGGCCATCTATTCGGCAATCACGCGCGTCCCGGGCTATTCGGTGGCCAAAAGCGGGGTCGGCATCTTCACGAAATGGCTTGCGATGGAAATGGCATTGAAATTCAACGAAAAAATACGTGTCAATGCCCTGGCGCCCGGCTTTTTTATAGGAAACCAGAACCGCGCGGTGCTGATCAACCCGGACGGGACGTACACGGAACGAAGCAGGAAAGTATTGGCCCGTACGCCGATGAAACGTTTCGGCGACATTACCGAACTGAACGGAATCGTTCATTTCCTCTGTTCCGGACATGCAAGTTTCATTACCGGAACGATTATTCCGGTAGACGGCGGTTTCAGTTCTTTTAGCGGCGTGTAACGATGGCGCTGGAAAAGACTTGGCGGTGGTTTGGGAAAAACGATTCCGTGCCGTTAGCGTACCTGAAACAGATGGGCATAGAAGGCGTCGTCACTGCACTGCATCACATTCATCCCGGCGAAATATGGCCTGTGGACGAAATCATGGCGGTAAAATCCGAAATCGAACGTTACGGCATGCGCTGGAGCGTGGTAGAAAGCCTTCCCGTCGCCGAAGGCATTAAAATCCGTTCCGCCGGTTATCCCGGACTGATAGCGAACTACAAACAGTCGCTGCGCAATCTGGGGACGTGCGGGATAGATACCGTCTGCTACAATTTCATGCCCGTACTGGACTGGGCGCGGACGGATTTGCATTTCAAGGACCGGAACGGAGGCGAATCCATGCTTTTCGACTATCCGACTTTCGCCGCATTTGACATTTACATCCTGAAACGCAAAAACGCTTCGGAAAGCTACGACGGCGAAACGCTCCGGAAAGCGGAGGCGGTTATCGCCGCCATGACCGGAGACGAAAAGGAAAAGTTGGCGCATAATCTCATCGTCGTCACCCAGGCGTTTATAAACGGCGCAGTCGATAAGGACGCATCCGACTATAAACAACAGTTCCTTCGCTACCTGGAGACTTATAAGGACATCGGCAAGGAAGAACTGCGGGAAAACCTGTCCGCTTTCTTAAACGATGCCGTCCCGGTAGCAGAGGAGGCCGGCATAAGCCTTTGCATACATGCCGACGACCCGCCGTTCCCGCTGTTGGGATTGCCGCGAATCGCCGGTAGCATGGACGACTTTTTATGGATTATCAACCGCTATGATTCCATATCCAACGGCGTCACGTTCTGCACCGGGTCGCTTTCGGGAAGCAAAGACAATGACCTCGTCGAAATGGCAAAAGCATTATCTTCGCGAATTAATTTTGTTCATTTAAGAAATACCGTATCTTTGCAGTACCGTAGCTTTTATGAATCCGGTCACCTGGATGGAAATGTGGACATGTACCCGGTTCTGAAAATCCTGCTCGAAGAACAGGCCGGCAGGATAAGAACAGGACGAAAAGACATCCGCATGCCGTTCCGCCCTGATCACGGGATCCGTATTATGGACGATTACAACCGTACCGCCAATCCGGGATACCCGCTGTACGGACGGTTAAAGGGACTGGCCGAAATAGACGGTATGCAGCATGCCATAGAATATATGATGAACAACAAATAATTATGATAACATTATGAAGTACTATTTTTTATCCGTTGCAGGATTATTTTTACTGAACGCATCGTGTACGGTTCCATCCGATAAAGATGAAATTAAACTGATTACTCTTGATCCCGGACATTTTCATGCCGCATTAGTGCAAAAAACGTCCTATCCGGACGTAAGCAGGGATGTCTATGTTTATTCGCAGGCAGGCGCCGATCTGAACGAACACCTGAAAAGAATCGAAGGATATAATACAAGACAGATCGATCCCACCGGATGGAACGAAATTGTGTATACCGGAGCCGATTTCTTTGAAAAAATGCTGAACGAAAAGAAAGGCAACGTCATGGTGACAGCCGGTAATAACGGCAAAAAGACGGACTATATCAAACAGACGCTTTCGGCCGGCATCCATGTGCTTGCCGACAAACCCATGGCAATTAATGTTTCCGGCTTTGAAAAACTGAAAGCATGTTTTCATATTGCGCAGGAAAAAGGCTTGCTGCTTTATGACATCATGACCGAACGTTTTGAAATAACGACGATGCTGCAAAAAGAGTTTTCCATGCTTCCGGCCGTGTACGGGGAACAGCAGAAAGGATCGGTCGACGATCCGGGAATCGTGAAAGAGAGCGTCCACCACTTCTTTAAAACGGTCTCCGGCAAGCCGCTCATCCGTCCGGCATGGTTTTTCGACGTCAACCAGCAGGGCGAAGGAATTGTCGATGTAACCACCCATCTGGTTGACCTCGTTCAGTGGGAATGTTTTCCCGGGCAGGCCATCAATTACCTGACGGATATTGAAATACTGGACGCAAACCGCTGGACGACATCCATCCCGCCCGCCCGGTTCAAAGAAGTGACAGGACTTGACGCCTATCCCGGATATTTAAAGCCGAACGTTTCAAATGACACGCTGCACGTATATGCAAACGGCGACATCCGCTATAAAATACGCGGAGTAAATGCCAAAGTATCCGTTATATGGAATTACACCTACCCCGAAGGCGGAGGCGACACACACTATTCCATAATGAAAGGCAGCAAAGCGCACCTAATCATCGAACAAGGGAAAGAGCAGAACTACAAACCCGTCTTGTACATAAAAGCAACCGGCGCCGACTTGGAAACATTTGAAAAAGGCCTGTCAGCCTCATTGAAAACCGTAACGGACAAATATCCGGGCATCGGCCTGAAACAAACGGATGAAAAGGATACATGGGAAGTCCTCGTCCCGGCAAAATACCACAACGGCCACGAAGCCCATTTCGGACAGGTCACGGAAAACTTCCTGAAATACCTGAAAGAAGGCTCACTGCCCGCCTGGGAAACGCCAAACATGATCGCCAAATATTACGTAACGACACAAGCGCTGGAATTAGCAAAAAAGAAAACGGGATATTAATGAATCCCCCCACACACACAGTCCGGCGATTCGTTTCACTAAGTGATGCGAAACAAACAAACTGTAAACGATAAAACGTTTACAGTTTGTTTGTTTTTTATCCCTATTTACCATAATCGGGAGAATCCGGTATCAC
>JAISWC010000120.1 GCA_031271245.1 Tannerella sp.
GTTTTCCAGTTTGACCGAGCCTACCGAGCCGTTATACTCCCGCCGCTTGGCTGTGCCATACCCGATGACAATCACTTCATCCAGCAACTGCGCGTCTTCCTGCAGCACAATCTGCAAACTCGTCTGATTCCCGACCGCAACATCCTGCGTGATATACCCTACAAAGGATACCTGCAAAACGGCATTGGCGGAAACGCTCAACGAAAATTTACCGTCCACATCGGTAACCGTCCCGTTAATGGCCACGTCCTTCTCCACAATATTCGCCCCGATCACCGGCTCACCCGTCTGGTCGACCACTGTTCCCGTGATGCGAATCTTCGTCTGTTCCCGTTCACCTGTTTCCGGCAGATAGCCGTCGCGGGCGAACGTCATGCCCGTACCCGCAATCAGGAGGAGTACGGACAGTATCATCATTCTTTTCATTAGTTCAAGTTTGGCATTTTTCATGCCGTCAATCAATTTATTTGTCATATTTTTAACTGTTTGATTCGTTTTTAGAATGGTACTTTTTAATGTTTCTCCGGTCGGAAAATACGTACCGGTTATTTTCCAACCTTCTTTTCGCTGTTTTCAAATTCTTTCGTTTCTTCCATAGGCATTCCGTTTTAAAATGAATAATAATATGCGGTCGACTCCGGGAATCCCGGAATCGGATATTTCTGCCGGTCGCAAAGGCCACGGCGGAAAGCCGCGGCTCCTGTGTGTTCTGGTGTAAGAAAAAAAGAAAAATTCATAGGGACATAAGGGACCCGTGGGACACAGCGGGAGAGGGAGGAAAAAATCTCCGTGTGCTCCGTGCCTCCGTGTTGAAGGATTTTCAACGGAAACTCCTTCAAAAAATAATACTTGATTTTGTTGTGCGAAAGATTTGTTTTTAGTATATTTCGCGCGTGCGCACCTATATCTATATACGCGAGGCCATCTCTCTCTCTCTCTCTCTCTCTCTCTCTCTCTCTGCAAAAATCATGCCACAGCCATGCCTCAACCCGCTATAAAGAGGGCCGAACGGCGTTTTAGTTGCAAGAAAAATAGAAAGCATCTCCATGTCTTATCTTTTTATCGATTGTTTCGGCGGCAAAGATATACTTCTCTTTTTATATACGCAAAGATTATTCGGAATTTTTTTTTGCGAGCCTCATTTTTAACTAAAACAGGCCTGTAGAAGCGCAAAATCATGCGTCTCTACGGTGCGCCCGACAGCCCTGTCATCCGTGAATAAACGCATTTCACCTCCACGCGGACGGCCATTTGCAAACCCTTCATCTTTCGCAAGACCTCTTCGTAGCCTGCGATACCTCTTTTCCTTTTTCTCTTATTTTATTTACATTCAAACATTTGCCGCTTTAGGTGAGAACGCAGTCACTCCGCATTTAAGTTAAAAATGCATTACTGAGCAAGAAAAGTTACGGATAACTATTGCCTGCATAAAAAAGATATATACTTTTGTCGCCGAAACAATCAGTAAAAAGATAAGAAATGGATATGCTTTCTATTTTTATTGCCACTAAATGCCGTTCGGCCCTCTTTTTAGCGGGTTGTGGCACGATTTTTGCAGAGAGAGAGAGAGAGAGAGAGAGAGAGAGAGAGAGATGCGCAGGCGTATATAATACAGTACGTACACACGCGCAATATACAGAAAACAAATCTTTCACACGACAAAATCAAGTATTGTTTTTCGAAGGAATCTCTTCGGAAAAACCCGATCATACATGCACGAAATATCGGCCGACATGCGGGGAAAGGTATGCCTTTCGCCGAAATTCGGCAATTCAACGGTGGAATCCTCTCCGAAAAGCCCGTTTTTCAAAAAAATCTACTGAAGCATTGAAGAAAGAAGTCCAGTCCCGCAAGGTTTCGATTTTTTGTTCCGGACTTTCCGGAAGAGACTCATCGTTCGAAACAAAACCGGCAAAGAAACTGTTTATCAGGATAAAAAAACAACATGCATTTGCATGGAGAATCAACAAAAAGCAAGTAGGAGCCGAACGCTCGGAAAGCCGCTATTTTATTAACAAGCAAATTATTGAACTTAATTTACAAATTTACAAATGAAGAAAAGAATGATTTTTAAAAATGGGTGCACATGGCACAAAATACTGTGCCTATTATGTGTTTTGGGAAGTTCGCTTTCCCTGTATGCACAGGGAGGAAAACGAGTGAACGGCACGATCGTCGATTCGCAGGGCGAGGCGGTTATCGGAGCCAATGTGATGGAAAAAGGGACGACTAACGGAACGGTATCCGATGTGAATGGCGCATTCAACCTGACC
The DNA here is from genome assembly GCA_031271245.1 of Tannerella sp. Taxonomy (GTDB): domain Bacteria; phylum Bacteroidota; class Bacteroidia; order Bacteroidales; family Tannerellaceae; genus Tannerella. The sequence goes on from JAISWC010000120.1 coordinate 2,274, forward strand.
GTATCCGAAGAGGCAACACTTCAGGTTTCGTTTATCGGCTACAGTACGCAAGAAATCAAAGTGGCCGGGCAGACGTTGATTTCCATCATCCTGCAGGAAGACAGCGAAATGCTGGAAGAAGTGGTCGTCATCGGATACGGAACGGTCAAGAAAAGCGACCTGACCGGTTCGGTGGCCTCGGTCTCGAACAAACAGTTCAAAGACCAGCCGGTGAAACGGATAGAAGACATTCTCAAGGGGCGTGCCGCCGGTGTGGAAGTGACTACACTCAGTGGAATGCCGGGCGCAGGTGCCAAAGTCCGCATACGCGGTACGACCTCCATCAACAAGGGCAGCGATCCGCTGTACATCGTGGACGGGATTGTCAGTTCGAGCGGCCTGGACGGCCTCAATCCTTCGGATATTCAATCCATTGAAGCGCTGAAAGATGCTTCCGCTACGGCCATTTACGGTTCGCGGGGCGCTAACGGCGTGATTCTGGTTACGACGCGGAAAGGCGAGGCGGGCAAGCCGCAGATTACGGTCGACGCCGCCGTCGGCATGTCCAACATCGTCAAGAAGTATGAGTTGTTGAACGCTTACGAGTATGCGTTGGCGCTGAATGACCTGTTGGGTTCCTCTACCATTTCCGCTGCCGATGTGGAAGCCTACAAAAACGGGACGAAGGGGATCGACTGGCAGGACATACTAACGCAAACCGGTATCAGCCAGGATTACAAGTTGAGCATTTCGGGCGGGAGCGCGGAAAACAGGTACCTGATTTCCGGAAATCTGCTGGACATGTCGGCCATTACGATTACCACCAAATACCAGCGCGCCCAGTTAAGGGTCAACCTGGACAACGAGGTAACCTCCTGGCTGACGGTTTCCACCAAACTCAACGCCTCCAGGATGTATACGCACAACTATGGCGTGAGTCTTGGCACTGCCCTCAACCATACGCCTTCCATGGAGATGAAAAACGAGGAAACAGGCGTATATAACCGGGACCAGTTCAATACCATAGGCAGCAATCCGTATGGAGCGCTCATGGTCAATTATAACGATAATTATCGCTATAATTTAAACGGGAACGTCAATTTGCTGTTCAAGATCATCGATGGACTTACGCTGTCCGTACAAAACGGAGCCAATTACTATCATGCTCCGAGCTATTCGTTTACATCGGCGTTAGCTCAGGCGGGGTCAGAAAGCAGTATGGGGAACAGCAGCGGAATGAACATTTACTGGCAAAATACCAACAACCTGACGTATCAGAAAAAAATCGGCGACCACAATATCACGGCAACGGCTGTATGGGAAACGAGTAATACCGAATGGAAAAGTTTGGGGATAAGCGGTTCGAATCTGAGTAACGAAATCGTGGGCTACTGGAACGTCGCCAACGCGGCGGTCCGCAACGCAAGCAACGATTATTCGGCAGAATCCATCGCTTCGGGCATTGGCCGGTTGCTCTACAATTATAAGGGACGCTATTTGCTGACCGGTACATTCCGGGCCGACGGATCGTCCAAGTTTCAGGGAGATAACAAGTGGGGCTATTTTCCTTCCGGCTCTGTGGCCTGGGACGTCGCCAGGGAAGATTTCATGAGCGAGCAGGAACTGTTCCAGCAACTGAAGGTCAGAACCAGTTTCGGCATCACCGGCAACCAGGACATTGGCCGCTACAGTACGCTGGGCATGCTCTCCTCCACGTCTTACGGATGGGGCACATCCAATTTGCACACCGGCTACTGGGGCGATTCGTTTGCCACGCCCAACGTGCGGTGGGAAAAAACCTACCAGTATGATTTAGGCCTCGACCTCAGTCTGCTGGACAGCCGGTTGAATTTCAGCATGGACCTGTTCCTGAAAGATACCAAAGACCTGCTTTTCCAAAAGACCGTCCCCAGCTATAACGGCGGCGGCAGTTACTGGGTGAATCAGGGAGAAATCAAAAATTCAGGCGTCGAATTTTCCATCAATGCCACTCCCGTGAGCGGAAGAGACCTGACGTGGGAATCGACCCTGAACGCTTCTTTCGTGAAAAACGAAATAGTCGATCTGGCCGGCAACGACTTTATTCTCGAAGCCAATCAAACTGACTGGGGCGGCGCGATGCAGATCATGAAACCGGGTTACCCGCTGGGGTCTTTCTATCTGTATCAGTGGAAAGGATTTGATGAAGCCGGCGCCAATCTGTTCCAAAAAAGCGACGGCAGCCTGACCACCTCCCCCACGGGTGACGATCAGGTAATCATGGGACAGGCTAATCCGAAATGGTCGTTTGGGTGGAACAATACGGTCAACTGGAAAAACTGGTCGGCCAGCCTCTTTATCAATGCGGTGACCGGATTCGACCGTTTGAACGTAGGCCGTTTCTACATGGCTTCCATGACCGGACCCGCCCGCTTTATCACCCTTCGCGAAGCCTATTACAACGCATGGGACAAGGTGAGCAACAAGGCCGACGCCAAATTCCCGAGCCTTACCAATCCGAACAACCAGACGTTCGGCAATTCGGACTTCTGGCTCGAAGATGCGTCGTTCCTGAAAGTGAAAAATATCAGCATCGCTTATCAGATTCCCAGGCGAATCGTAAAGGTTGCCGATATACAGTTGTCGGTCAGCGTCCAAAACCTGCTGACACTGACCAAATATACAGGGATGGACCCGGAAGTGTACAACGCGTATACGGGGTTAGACAACGGTTCCTATCCGGAATCGAGGACATTCACGTTTGGTGCAAAAATTAATTTTTAATTACATGATTTTTAACGACAAAATATAGGAAGTATATGAAGACAAGAATATTTAAAATACTTTTAGGGGCGATCATGCTGTCGGGGATGTTTTCCTGCGATCAATTTTTGACGGAAGACCCGAAAGGCCGGCTGGCATCTCAGACGTTCTTTACCAATAAAAAAGATCTGGATTTGGTGTTGAATTCACTATACAGTGTGGTATCGAGTACACAGGGTTCCAATACCACAAATACCAATTTCCTGGGGGGTGACGACGTCTCCACCCATCCGGCCAGCAACAAGATATCGCTCCGCCAGCATGACCAGTACGATGTGCCGGACAACAATGCCTGGATGCCCTCCATGTGGTTAGGCCACTGGCGCGTCGTGAAAGCCTCCAATTTCATCATCAACAACGCAGCCAAAACGCCGGACGTTTCCGAAACCGACATCCGTTCGGCCATCGCCCAGGCTCACTACTGGCGGGCATTTTCATATTTCGCCCTGGTACAGACGTTTGGACCGGTGCCCATCATGCTCGAGGAAGAAATCAACTACGAAGCGCCGCTGGTACCGATTGAAGAGATCTACAGCATGGTGCTGGAAGACCTGAAGATAGCCGAACAGGGCGTCCCGATACAGTATACGGTCGAGCCTTATGCGCGGAACGGGATGAACATAGCCGTCAGCCAGGGAGCCGTCAAGGCTTCGCTGGCGTATGTCTACATGGCTATGGCCGGCTGGCCGCTCAACAAGGGTATCGAATACTACCAGTTGGCCGCCGCCAAGGCGAAGGAAGTGATCGACGGCGCGGATAACGGCACGTATTACTACACCCTGCTGGACGAATACTGGAAAGTGTATTCATGGGAGTACAACGAAAAGAATTCGGAAGTCCTCCTGGGGCATCGATACTACCAGAACGAGTGGACCAACTGGGCGCCGTTAGCGGATTTCCTGCAGGACATGGCACAGGGCGGATGGAACGACACGAACTGCGAAATCAAGTTCTGGAAAGAATTTCCGGAAGGTCCGCGCAAGGAGGCATCCTTTATCCCGAAACTGCTGCTGACCGACGGCGAACTGCACGACTGGTGGTATGACACCGATCCTCCTTCGCGGGCGGTGGTGGCCCCCTGTTTCGCGAAAACCGTCGAAGGCGCCGTGCGGGGCACGGAATTCGACTATACCGATCCCACCCCGCTCATGATGGTGGGCGACAAGATGCACCAGGTGATCCGTCTGTCGGAAGTATACTGCTGGTATGCCGAAGCCGTGGGCCGTTCGGGGCAGGTCAATGCCCAGGCCGTCGAAGTGCTCAACCGGGTGCGCAACCGCGCCGACGGCAAGGCGTCGAACCGCTATTCCACCGCCATGACGCCCGAACAGCTGGCCGAAGCCGCCTACGACGAGCATGGCTGGGAGATCGGCGGATATTACTGGTGTGGTTTTGCGTCGAGGTATCGCGACATGTTCCGGATGTACCGCGTCAAAGATCATTTCGAATTCCGGAAACAGAATCCGCTGATCGAAGTGGCGCCCGGCATATTCAGGAACGAAGCCGTTCCGGTAACGGGCACCTGGGACGACAGTAAAATGTACTGTCCCTATCCCAACGGCGACGCGATTCTGAATCCCAACCTGAAAAACTGAAAGTGAAAGGCTAAAATCCTTTAAACACGGAGACACGGAGAAGCCACAGCGTTCCACAGAACGTGAAATTACCTCCGTGTGCTCCGTGTTTTCGTGTTTAAAGGAATTTTTAACTGACACGCCGGTCAACCGATCTACGTTATTTGTTTTTCATCCCTTAAGTGACGCGAAATAAATAACATCTA
>JAISWC010000180.1 GCA_031271245.1 Tannerella sp.
TTACACTCCGCTGCTTGCCTTCATCCCGAGGGGAAAGTACTATTCCGAAAAAATAGCGGGGATTCCCGACGGCGTCATCTATCCCGTTGGAATTGGGCCTCTGGGTATTGAAACAACCCGCTGGACACCATTGATGGAACAGTATCGCAAAGGGTGGCATGACGGCGGGAACATTGAAGATGAAGGCATGTTCTGGGGTCAAAAAAGCAATGCCTCATACGCGGTAGTCAATCTGTCCATGCACTTTTACCGTACGTGGGACAGGGCGTTTGCGCGAAGGGTCTATCCTTTTGTCCGCGCTTCCGCCATTTTCTGGGAGAAGTATCTGGTCTACGAAGAAGGCCGGTATGTCGATTACAACGATGCCATTCACGAAGGGACGGTCGGGAATAAAAATCCGCTCCTCTCGCTCGGACTGATTCGCCAAACCATGCGGACGGCAACCGATATGAGCGCACTGCTCGGGGAAGATACCGGCAGGCGGGAAAAATGGATGCATATCCATGATCATCTTTCGGCTTTTCCTCTGCAGGAACGAAACGGAAAGACCGTCTTCCGGCTGACGGAAGAGGGTATGGACTGGGCAGGCGGCAATACGCTGGAAATCCAGCACGTCTATCCCGCCGAACAGATCGGTCCGGACAGCGATCCGGAACTGCTTGCCGTTGCCATGAATACCATGCAGGAGATGCAGCGGTGGATAGACTTCAACGGCAGCAACAGCTTTTTCCCGGCAGCCGTCCGGATTGGCTATGACCCGGATACCATCCTGTATCACCTCGGTCGCTACGTGAAGCACACCTTCCCGAACGGATTCCAGCTGGACAACCCGCACGGCATCGAAAACCTGAGCACCGTGCCGAATACCGTTAACGAAATGCTCTGCATGGGGCACGGGAACATAGTCCGTCTGTTTCCCGTCTGGCCTCGCGACAAGGATGCTTCGTTTCATCAAATCCGTGTGGAAGGCGCTTTCCTCGTATCCGCCAAACTGACAGACGGAGCAATTGGCGATGTAACGATCTTCAGCGAACAGGGACGGGACTTGCATCTGCTCAATCCCTGGAAAGGCCGCAAAATAAAGGTAAAGGGGCCGAACGGAGCACAATTGTACGAAGGCGAACGTATCCGGATAGAGACCGAAAAGGGTGTGACGTATCGGTTGGAGCCGGTGGATCGGGATTGAATAGAGATGTAGCGATTAAGAATAGACAGAGAGGCTGCCCTCCGTACGGAGACAGTTTCTTTGCTGTTTGGACGAACGGTTTAGGAATACGAAATAAATAACGTATAACCATGAAAAAGTTCCGCAGGGATGAAATGTCGGTAGAAAAGGAACGTCATCCATTATGCACGGGAACGCGCTGTTTTGTAGAGACTGCACGCAACGTCCGATTTCCCCCGTAGAGACGCGGCGCGCCACGTCACTATCCCACTGTATATGGCGTTACAACGGGACAAGTCAAAAAAATACATTACTTGCCATTTATCCTCCTGCCATCAGGTATACAAAAATACCCTGTATATGTGATTTTTTTTCACATTTCTCCATTCTACCTTTGCACCGTCATAATAAACTTTTGACAGGTAAATAGTTTATGCTTATCGTAATTGTATATCATAATGCGGCTCAATATGTATTATTATCAGCAGATTATGCATGTTGTTGGTTTTCGGGTTTACCTGAAACAGTTTTAAGTTTAACAAAAGCAAAATCGATTTTGCAAATGGGAAAGAAAAACATACAGCGGGTGTCCATGCAGCGTATTGCCGACGAAGCAGGCGTAGCCCGTTCGACGGTTTCGTTTGTTTTGAACGGAAAAGAGAAGGAAGGAAGAATCAGTGAAGAAGTCGCCCGAAAAGTACGGCTTACGGCTCAAAACCTGAATTATCAAATCAATGAAGTCGCCCGCGGTCTTCGTACCGGTTATTCCAACACCATTGCACTGGTCGTGGCCGATGTATCGGATGTGTTTTTTGGCGCAATGGCCTATCACATTCAGGAATATGCCGAATCCAAAGGATATGCCCTCATCATCATCAACACGGGCGAAAAGCAGGAACGGCTGTCTTCTGTGTTCAAAACCGTTATGAACAGACAGATAGACGGCATACTGATGATTCCGGTCGTGAACATGGAAGAGGGAACGCTCGAACGGTTGAATCCGGGGATTCCGATGGTGCTTATCGACCGCTATTTTAAATCGCTGGCAACGAGCCGTGTCATCATAAACAATTACGAAGTCTCCAGAATAGCTACACAACTGTTGATTGACAGAGGGTGCAGGAACATTGCGCTGATTTCGTTCCGTGAGAGCCTGATGCACATCCAGGACCGCAAGCGTGGTTTTACCGATGTTTTATATGCCTGCCGGTTGCTGGATGAAGCGTTGATTTGTGAGGCGGATTACCGCGATTACAGGCAAACGATTGTTGATTTTTTAAGCAGAACCGTCCACCGGATAGACGGGCTTTTCATTGCCACCGGCGGTTTGTCGTCCATCGTCATCCGTTCGATGGTACGTTTGGGAATTCGTCTGCAGTCAGACGTACAGATAGTTGGTTTTGGGCGGATTGATGCGGCTACGGACGTATCGATTCCCTGCGTCAAACAGCCGCTGGAAGAAATCTGCCGAAAATCGTTGGACATTTTACTGGAACGGATTAAGTCCCAGAAAAATGAAATAGTAGATTGTGTCATACCTGCAACGATCGTTGCGGAATGACCGTAAAAGTAATGAGATGTATCACCTTTAAACAGTAATTGATATGGATAGAATATAAGACAAGTAACCGGAAAAAGGATTTCTCTGACGAGAAAAAAGCCGGAAATGGGGAAAACATCTCCGGCTATAAAGTAACAAACAATTAAAGAACAAATGATTAGTAAGTTATATAATTTATTTATTACCAAAATACAAAGATATGTATATTTTCAATGAAACTCAAAATAAACCTATGACAATTCGGACAAAGGTATTTATCTCTTTGTTATTTATTGTCATTCAACTGACTGCGTATGCAAGCCATACGCAAGGCCTTCCTCCCGCAAGTGTGCATTCGCAGGAAGGAATCAGAATTTCCGGTACCGTTTCCGACGCAAGCGGAGCGCCGTTGCCGGGTGTAAATGTGGTACTCGAAGGCACTACGAATGGCGTCAGCAGCGACGTCAATGGGAAATATGCCATTACGGTACCGAATGAGGACGCAGTGCTGGTATTCTCCTTTATCGGCTATCTCGTGCAGCAAATCATTGTCACCGACCAGACGGTGATTGATATTGTACTGTATGAAGATACGAAGATACTGGAAGAAGTGGTTGTCGTGGGATACGGCGTACAGAAAAAAGTCAACGTGGTCGGGGCGGTTACGTCCCTGCAGGGAAGCAGCCTCAACGCCATTCCGGCAGCTTCTACCACAACGGCCATTTCCGGACGCCTGCCGGGTGTTACGATTATTCAGGAGCACGGCGAACCGGGTAATCTGGGCGCCAGAATACTCGTGCGCGGACGCACCACGCTGGGGAGCAATACAGGCCCCCTGGTGGTGATTGACGGGATTCAAGGACGGTCGATGGATGAGATTGACCCCAACGACATTGCTTCGCTTTCCGTGTTGAAGGATGCTTCGGCAGCCATCTACGGAGCGCAGGCGGCCAATGGCGTTATCCTGATTACCACCAAAAAGGGAGAAGTCGGAAAACCCCGACTGAATTACAGTTTCTATCAGGGATTCATGACGCCAACGGTGATTCCGCAGGTGACGGATGCGGCCGAATATGCCACCATGCTTTCGGAATACCAGACAGTCAAAGGCCAGACCCGCACGTATACCGACCGGGATATTGAACTGTTTCGCAGCGGCGAAGACCCCTGGGAACATCCCAATACCGACTGGTACGGCGAACTGATACGGCAATGGACAACGACCTCAAGGCATAACCTCACCGTTGATGGAGGATTCAGGGGAGTCGTCTATTACCTGTCGATCGGTTACAAGAATGACGAAGCCATGTATAAGCAGTCGTCCACCAGTTACGACCAGTACAATGTCCGCGCCAAGCTGGACATTCCGGTCACCGACTGGCTGAAGACGAACATCGACCTGACCGGCTTTCAGACGCATCGCCAGTATCCGTACCGGAGTGCGCAGCAAATCGTGACCAGCGCCACCCGCCTCACCCCGACCAGCCGGGCTTTCTGGCCAACCGGAGAACCGGGTCCGGACGTGGAATACGGCGATAATCCGGCCGTAACGTCCACGTTTGCCGGCGGCAAAAACGAGCAGAACATGTACCGGCTGCAAAGTTCGTTCAAGGCGAGTATCACGCCTCCCTTTATCAAGGGACTAACATTGAACGCCAGTTTTGATTACGACATCAACAACTTCTACCGGAAGCGCTTTTTCAAGCCCTGGACGCTCTATTTCCCCAACTGGAGCCAGGCCACGCGCGACCCGGCGACGGGATTTG
>JAISWC010000192.1 GCA_031271245.1 Tannerella sp.
CCGGTGATCGAGCCGATCCTGAAGGCCAGCGGCATCCCGGACGATTTCAAGTACCTGGCCGTGATAGAAAGTCATCTGGAGCCGAATGCCGTCTCTCCGGCGCGAGCCGTGGGGATGTGGCAGTTTCTGGAATCCACGGCGAAGGAGTACGGGCTGACGGTCACCCCGACGGTTGACGAACGGTGTCACGTGCAGCGGTCGACCGAGGCGGCCTGCCGGTATCTGAAAGACGCCTATGCCAGATATGGCGACTGGGTGACGGTGGCCGCGTCGTACAATGCCGGCATGGGACGCATCTCGTCCGAAATGGGCAGGCAGCAGGTCGCTTCGGCGCTGGACCTGTGGCTGGTGGAAGAAACGTCGCGATACGTTTACCGCATGTTGGCCGTGAAACAGATTTTCGAACATCCCTACAAGTATGGATTTGTGTTGACAGCCAAAAACCTCTATAAGCCGCTTGTCTATGAAGAAATAACCGTATCGGACGATATTCCCGATCTGGCGTCGTATGCGAAAGAGCAGGGTGTCACCTATGCCGATTTGAAACGTTTCAACCCGTGGCTGAAAGACAGCAAACTGAATGTGGCGGGGAAGAGTTTCGCGCTGCACATCCCGCGCAGGGAGTCCGTTTCCTATGAAACGCCGAACCGGACGGCACACGATGCGCGCTGGATTGTACAGTAAACCCGAAAGCGCTATGGATCGAAAATGCAGGGAGGCAGAGATTCAAACGGCGGAAGGAAAGGAAATGCCTGATTTGCCGGAGTCCGGATACGTCTCCGTATGGGGCGCCCGCGTGCATAATCTGAAAAACATCGATGTGGAACTGCCGCGCAACCGGCTGTCCGTGATTACGGGCATGAGCGGCAGCGGCAAATCGTCGCTGGCCTTCGACACGATTTTTGCGGAGGGACAGCGCCGTTACATCGAAACCTTTTCGGCCTACGCCCGCAACTTCCTCGGCGCCATCGAACGCCCGGATGTGGACAAAATCACCGGATTAAGCCCGGTCATCTCCATCGAACAGAAAACAACGAACCGGAATCCGCGTTCGACGGTAGGAACAACTACGGAGATTTACGACTTCTTCCGCCTGCTCTACGCCCGCGCCGGCGAGGCCTATTCCTACTTGAGCGGCGAGAGGATGGTAAAATATACCGAGGAACAGGTGCTGGAACTGATCCTGAACGAATATGGCGGCCGGAAAATCTACCTGCTGGCGCCGCTGGTGCAGAACCGCAAGGGACATTACAGGGAACTGTTCGAGCAGGTGCGAAAGAAAGGCTACCTGAATGTGCGTGTGGACGGCGAACTGCGCGAGATTGTGCACGGCATGAAGTTGGACCGCTACAAAATGCACAGCATCGAGGTGGTGGTCGACAAGCTGAGGGTGGCGAAAACGGACGAACGGCGCCTGAAGGAGAGCCTGCGCATCGCCATGAAACAGGGCGACGGGTTAATCCTGCTGCTGGACGTCGAGGCGAATAAAATCCGCTATTACAGCCGGCGACTGATGTGTCCGGTGACGGGACTGTCCTACAGCGAGCCGGCGCCGCATAACTTTTCGTTCAACTCGCCGCACGGCGCCTGTCCGCACTGTAAGGGACTGGGGCAGGTCAATCTGCTCGACATGGAGAAAATCGTGCCCGACCCGTCGCTCAGCATCTACAACGGCGGCATCATCGCCCTCGGCAAATACAGGAACATACTACTCTTCTGGCAAATCGAATCGCTGTGCAGGAAACACGGCGTGACCGTCAAGACCCCCATCCGGGACATCCCGGAAGAGGCCATGGACGAAATCATGAACGGAACGGGCGACCGGCTGCCGGTTCAAAACGAGTCGCTCGGCAATGCCAGCTACCTGTTTTCCTACGAAGGCGTAGCCAAATATATCCTGATGCAGCAGGACAGCGACGCTCCGGCGGCCGCCCAGAAGTGGGCGGAACAGTTTATCAGCATGGTCGAATGTCCGGAATGTCACGGCCTGCGGCTCAACAGAGAAGCGCTGCATTACCGGATTGACGGGAAAAACATTGCCGAACTGTCGGCCACGGACGTCTCCGGTCTGGTGAAATGGGCAGACACGGTCGAAAAGAACCTCTCGCCCAAACAGCAGCAGATTGCGGGGGAGATACTGAAGGAAATCCGTTCACGGCTGCATTTCCTGCTCGACGTCGGACTGGACTACCTGACGCTGGATCGCGCTTCGGCCACGCTCTCCGGCGGCGAAAGCCAGCGCATCCGGCTGGCCACGCAAATCGGCAGCCGGCTGGTGAACGTGCTCTACATCCTCGACGAACCGAGCATCGGACTGCACCAGCGCGACAACATGCGCCTGATCCGTTCGCTCAAGGACCTGCGCGATACGGGCAATTCGGTCGTCGTAGTGGAACACGACCGCGAGATGATGCTGAACGCCGACTACGTTGTCGATCTGGGTCCGAAGGCCGGACGGCTGGGCGGCGAGATCGTCTTTGCCGGCACGCCGGAAGAGATGCTGCATACCGATACGCTGACCTCGTCCTACCTGAACGGGACGCGAAGCATCCCCGTGCCGCCGGTGCGCCGGAAAGGGAACGGCCTTTGGCTGACGCTGAAGGGCGCAACCGGTCATAACCTGAAAAAAGTCAGCGTCCCGTTTCCGCTGGGGATGCTGATCTGCGTGACCGGCGTGTCGGGCAGCGGCAAGTCGACGCTGATAAACGGGACGCTGCA
>JAISWC010000256.1 GCA_031271245.1 Tannerella sp.
TTCAATCAGGCATTTCATCCGTTTGCCGTCCAGGTCGCCGGACTCCGTCAGGCAGCCGAACACAACGCCCTGTACGCCCAGCCGTTTCGCCATCTCAATGTCATACCGCATCGACCGCATTTCGGTTTCGGTGTACAGAAAATCGCCTCCGCGCGGACGGACAATCACATGGATAGCCAGCGTCGACGTCAGCGCCTGCGCCGTTCGTATTTCGCCGTAGCAGGGAGTGGTACCGCCTTCGGGAATCCCGGCGCACAGCTCCACCCGCCGGGCGCCGCCCGCTTCCGCTTCCACGCAGCTTTGCGCCGAATTGGCGCAGATTTCAATCACACGTCCCATGTCCTTTTTTCACGGATGTAACAACATATCCCTGAATCCGACCAGTCCGTATTTCCGGCAGTAACGGAACCGGTAACCCAGCACGACACACTCCGCCAGTACCAGCGTCAGCGCATACAGATGGATGAAATTGTTTTGTGTCGCCACCATCAGCGTATAACAAATCAGCAGCACCGCCGAAGACAGGATTACGCTCAGGTTGAACGGGCGTTGATGTCCGAAGGAGACCAGCGCCGATGAACCCAGGAAAATGGAAAATCCGGACAGGAAGATATAGATGCACAGTATCTGCAAAAGGCTTCCGGCTTCGGGCGTTTTCCCGTGCGACAGCAGGTCGGTCAGCCATCCGGACAGGAAAAACAGCAGCAGGGCGATGGCGGAGGTGATCAGGGTGGTGATGCCCAGGCTGCGCCGGAGCATGTCTCTGTTCTGGGATTTGGACAGATTCGGGTAGAGCGCCTGGTTGAACATCTGCATGGGAATCATTCCGCCGTTACAGATTTTCTGGGCGACGTCGAACGCCGCCACATCGCTCGGCGAAAGGTAGAATCCGCACATAATCTTCGCCATATAAGTGTTAATGACCAGCGAGGCGCGCGACAGGAAAAACGGCACGCTCTCCTTGAATTTCCGGTCAATCAGGGAAAGGGGGGGAATATGGAAGCGTATCCGGTCCCTGACGAACAGAAAATAACAGGAAACCAGCGCCGACAGGATCATTCCCCCCGACTGGAGCAGGGGAATATACAGATAATCGCCGGCCGAACGGATCACCGCGAACAGGCTTGCCGTATAAAAGGTTACGGAAAAGAAACGGATGACGGTCAGCAGTTTCATGTTTTCCTTTCCCTGATAGTACCAGACCGGCAGCAGTACGTCCGCAATGCAGGACAGGAAGGCGAAATAAAACAGGGGGGCGTCCCGGTTCAGCCGGGGAACCGTCTGGACACACGCTGTCAGGGCAAGGAAGGAGACGAGGCACAGGCCGGTTTTGATAATCATGACCGCCGAGACGAGCGCGTCGAGTCCGGGCTTGTCGTTCCGGAGCCGTGCGACGTCCCTGACGGCGGAAATATCCAGTCCGAAATTGACCACCAGCGAGAAACAGGCGACTATCGCCTGTGCAAAGACCACATTCCCGTAGCTGTCTTCGCCTACGATACGGAACAGATAGGGCAGAGCTATAAAGGGTATAATCACCCTCAGCACTTCAAAGGCGGTGAGCCAGGTGGCGTTTTTGACGACCGGCACGAATTTTCCGAATACGGAGGGCCCGATTTTCATGCGTATTCCATTCCGCTGGATACTCCTCGTTACTTTGTCCGCAAATACTCTTCCTTCAGCGCCAAACAGATGCTTTTGGCAAACAGGTATCCTATCGGCAAAATCAGCGTCAGCAGGAGTATGCCGATGGCGGCATACAGTTTCCGCGGGCCGATGGGCTTCTTTAACACATACGCCGGGTCGATAATCCGGACATGCTCGTTGTCCTGCCCGTGCGAAAGCGCTATTTCCTCCCTTTTCTGGAGGAGCAGCAGGTAGACGCCCTGCAAAATCTCCTGTTGGCGTTTGAAGCCCACGTATTCATATTCCAGCGCCGGGAAGGTTTTCATTTTGTCGAGCAGTAGCTTCTCCTTCATCCGCAAATCGGCCAGTGTCATATCGCAACTTTTGTTTGTGTTCTCGATAGCCAGGTACACGCCGTTCCGCAGTTTGTCCACCTGTGCGTCCATGCTCCTGAAGGCCGGATTGTTTTCGTTGGAGTTTTTCAGCAGGCGGTCGCGTTCCACGATGGCCTGGTTATAGGAAAGCACGGCGCCGTTGCTGCTGCCTCCGCCCGTTTCGCTCCCTTCCACGCTGCCGGCCATCAGGGAAGGTACGACTTCATAGCGGTTGGCCGGATCCTTCACGTAGTCGTCCATCATACGGAGGAGGTACGACTGCGTTTCCACTTCCACGATTTTAATCTGCAACTCCTTCATCTGCTCCGTATAAAACAGCACGTCCGATTCGGGCAGCGTCATTTCGTTCTGCGTCTTGTAGGCTTTCAGCGCCGATTCCACGTCTTTCAGTTCCACCAGAACCGAGTCGATGCGCTGCTCCACAAAGGCCGTCATGGGCCTGTCTTTCGATTGTTTGAAGGATTTCGCGCCTTCGTTGAATTTCTCGATCAGGGTATTCAGCATGGCCTTGCCACGCGCTTTCACATGGTCGCTGCAACCCATCTCGATGATATTGGATGATTTCGAGAGGTCTTC
>JAISWC010000268.1 GCA_031271245.1 Tannerella sp.
TTATCTCCAGCCACGCATTGGGCTGCATGTCAATACCCGTCCGGTTGTTTTTCCACAATTCGGCTACTGCAACCGGATTGGCGCCAGCCGTTCCGTCCATTTGAGTGTTTCCGTCGCCGTAACCCAGGCCCCTTTCGTTGGTTGGGTCATAAACCGGCGTGTATGGAAGCGCCGTATACGTCCAGTCCGGAACCCAGTTGGAGCGGATTGCCGTATAGTTGAATGAAACATTGATGCCGGCTTTGAACCAGTCTGCCAGCCGAAATTCATTCTTGCTGCGCAGTTTCAACCCATTGTTGATATCGCTTCCGATGGCCATTCCGTCGCTGTACCTGTATCCTGTCGACAGCGAGAACACGGCTTTTTCCGTTCCACCCGAAAAGTTGAAATTCGCTTCCGTTTTATGCCCGGTCTTGAACACTTCATCCTGCCAGTCTGTGACATCCCTGCGATATTCAGGATTCGTCAGGTTCGGTGGAAGCGTACCGTTTGCATTCAGGATGGCGTCTGTAGCAAAATCGATGTACTGTGAAGCATTCAGCACTTTGCGTTTGGGAGGCATGAAGTCAAAGCCGGTAAAGACATTTCCTGTCACTTTCAAAGGGCCGGCCTTTCCACTTTTGGTGGTAATCAGGATAACACCGTTGGCGCCTCTTGCTCCATAAATCGCGGTAGAAGAAGCATCCTTCAGTATTTCCACGTGTTCGATATCTTCGGGATTATAGGAGCCACCCATAAAGCCGTCGACAATAATCAGCGGGTCCGTATTGTTCAGCGTAGTTACGCCGCGGATGCGTATGGCACCCTGGGAAACATCCACGCCCGTCACCTTTCCGGACAGCAGTGTACCGATATCGGTCGTCACGCGATCACCCAAATCTTTGGCGCTTACCGAAGATACGGCGCCCGTAAGGTCACTCTTTCTCACCGTGCCGTAGCCGATTACGACTACTTCCTCAAGCGCTTTGGTGTCTTCTAACAGCGTGATCGTGAGCGATTTGCCCCCCCCCCCATCGGATAACACGCTGATTTCCTGCGTGATATAACCGATATAGGAGATTCGCAATACCGCATCGTCCGAGACGGTCAGACTGAACTTTCCGTCCACATCCGTTACTGTGCCGTTGGCCGTCACCCCTTTTTCCACAATATTCGCACCGACGACCGGGTCGCCTCTTTCATCGACAACGGTGCCGGTGACAAACTTGCCCTGCCGATTCGCCTCCGCTTCCGCAGGACGGACTGCATCCGCGTCGACATGCTGTTTTTCGGCGGGATAAATCAGTATCAGCTTGCTTTCCGTAATTTCATACCTGACATTTTCATTTTCAAGCAGGCGTTCCAGTATCGTCTCCACGGTCTCGTTCTTTATGCGCATCGACACTTTCCTGTCCAGATTAATCTGCTCTTTCTCATAGATGAATCTGAACCCGGACTGGCTTTCTATCTGATAAAGCCCTTCCTTGATGGACTGGTTCCGAAGTTCCAGTGTCAGTCTGGTACGCTGTGAATAGGCCGTAGCCGACAGATTACCACAAAATATGATCAACACAATGGTTGCCAGTTTCATAATCAATAAAATCTTTTTTGTGACCGGATAGATGTTTTTTCCCGGTCGATTGTCATTCTTTATAAATTCCATATTATTTACAATTTGATTGTTTGTTACTTTGTTGTGTTTAAAAACACGAATTGATTAATTATCAAAATTTCCGCGGGAGACGCAACGGCATTTCCCGCTTTTTTCCGGTTTGCTTGTTTACTTTTCCATAGGCAGTTCTATTTAGAGGTTATGTCAATCTTTTTTCCACTCACACGATATTTGATCTTACTCAGCCGCACCAGGGCGTTCAGGACGTCCGTGAGGCTTTCTTCCTGCAGGATGCCGTTGTAATGTATCGTTTCTCCAATACGACCCCGAAGGGTGATCTGTACATCGTACTGCCGTTCCAGCCTTTTGCAGACCTCCGACAGCGGCATTTCGTCCATATACAGTTTGTTGTCAATCCATCCGTACGTATGCGACAGAATGGCGTTCTCCTTTTTCAGTTCATTTGTTTTTACGTCATAAACCGCCATTTCTCCGGCCTCAAGCTGCCATGTTCCGGAAGCAAGGGAAAGTTCGACCTGCCCTTCCAGCAGGGAAGTCTGAACCGTCGAATCTTCCTCGTAGGCACACAGGTTAAACGTCGTACCCAGCACTTTCACCTGCAGTCCGTTGGCCATGTACACAACAAAAGGGTGTTCGCTTTGGGCTATCTCGAAGAAGCCTTCGCCCCGGAAATAAAGTTCCCGTATGCGTTTTTTCGCATTGAACGAGTAGCGGATACTCGACCCGGCATTCAGCTTCACGGCGGAACCGTCCGGCAGTACCGTTTCCGAGCGACTGCCGTAACCGACGGTTATACCCGTCTCCACATCCGCATCTTTCTCCAGCAGCCCCGTCCACGAGAGTACGCAGAAGATCGCTGCCGCGGCGGCGGCTCCCGAAATCATGCTGCCGAAACGGGTCAGCCGCCTGCGGAGCCGTTCTTTTCGCCGATTGATTTCATGCACTTTTTCCCATGCACGTTTTTTGTCAAACGATTCCATCTCCGCAAGATTCCGACATTCGTCCCAGATTCTCTTGTATTTCATCAAATCTGTCCGGTTCGATTCATCGGCCGCCAGCCATTCCGCCAGCACCGGATCATCCGGAAGGCCGTCTCCGCTGCCTCCATCAATCAGATAGTCAACGATATGCAGTCCAATATGTGTATTCGTATTCATTCCGACAAATATTTCATTCTGCATATAAGACACTTCTCGATGAAAAAGGTCCCGATCGAAAGTGCATTTTTTATT
>JAISWC010000297.1 GCA_031271245.1 Tannerella sp.
TATTCATATTGAGTCATTGATTTTATGTAAAAAAATTGCGATTAAATTCAGCGCAAAATTATTTCCAAATGAGCTGGTGTGCAATGTGATATATCTGTAAAAAAGATGGATTATAATTGCATGTCTTTCCTGCCGATAAAGCGTAAACTGCCGGCATATCCGAATTGTCCGCGGATTGTGCCATCCACAGGCATCAGACAACGAAAGAAAGAATCGGCCGCGTTGCGGAACCAACACATCGGGTTCATTTTCCAAAGTCACTGTTATAGCAAAACAGCGAACACCGTCTCCTGCAAAACCCTGAAAGGGTGACATTATCATTTGAAATTCGCACCCCTCTACCCTACCCTACTCCAGGTATTTCAGCACCTGTCCGCTAAGTTGCAGCAGGGAGATTTCGCAAAGTTTGATATTGTATTCGGCGATGGAACGGCGTTCTTCGGCTTCGAGCAGGCTGTTCTGCGCCTCGCGCAATTCGATGCCTGCCAGGTCGCCCAGACGGTAGCGTTCGATGGCGATAGCGTAATTCTCCTGCGCCACTATCAGGTTTTCCTTCTCCAGTTCCCACAGGTCCAGGTTGTTTCTGTAGGCCATCCACAGGTTGGAGTAACTCGCTCTGAGCGACAGTTCCAGTTGCTGCATACGCAGTTCGCTGTTCTGTATCCGGACGCGTGCGTTGCGCTGTTCGCGGCGGCGGTTCAGGCCGTCGAAGAGGTTGAAGCCCACGGTCAGACCGTAATTGAAACCCAGCCGGTGTTGCAGTTCCGTCGTGCCCGTGCCCGTCCAGACACCGGTGTAACCGTAACCCGCGTTCAGCCGGACGTAGGGATAGTTCCGGCTCAGGGCCTTTTTGTAGTCCAGTTCCGAGAGGGTTTTGTTTTTGGCCGAAGCCAGGAGAGCGGCGTTATGGCTCAGCATGTTGTCGTGCAGGGTCTGTTCGTCGAGCAGCGTGTTGACGTCGATGACCGAATCGCGGATGCGGATGCGCCGGTTGACGTCGTCCAGCGCCATCAGTTCGTTCAGCCGGACGCGGGAGGAATGAAGCGTCTCGAACTGGGTAAACAGCATGGAACTGTCGGCGTTGAAATCCACCTGCGCCTGCTGCAGGTCCATGCGCGAGACGGAACCGATCGAATAGCGTTCCTCCACAATCCGCAGCCGTTCCCTGGACAGGCTGACGGCGTAGCGCAGGTTCTCGAGTCGGATGGTCTGGCGCACCAGGTTGTAATATTCGCCCGCTATGCCGGCAATAAAATCTTCGACCGTCATGCGCGTATTCAGTTCGCCCATCCGCTGCAACTCCTTCAGCTGGGCATATTCCGCCTGAATACCGAAGCCGTCGAACGCCGTCCAGTTGAGATTCAGTCCCGCGTCGACCGTTTCCGTGCCGATGCCCGTCAGCCGTTCCGTCGTGCCGCCGGTCAGGTGGTTGTCGTAGTTGTAGACCGTGCCGCCGACGCCGGCGTTCACGTCCGCCGTCGGCAGGTAGCCGGCGTTTCCGGGCGTGACGTTGTTGGCCGCAATCTGTTCTTCGCTGCGGACGATCCGGATGGAATAGTTGCGTTCCAGCCCCGTCTCGATGCACTGCTTGAGACTGTATACCTCCTGCGCGTAAATCCCCGCGCCACATGCGGTCAGTGCGACGGTCAAAACCATTCGTTTCATTTGCTTTCCTTTCTGGTTTTCAAGTTGGTTGAAATATAACTGTACATGGCCGGGACAACGTAGAGCGTCATAAAGGTGGACAGCAACATGCCACCCACTACGGCCACGCCCATGGCAATCCGTCCGTTGGCGCCCTCGCCGCCGGCAAACATCAGCGGCAGCGAACCCAGCATGGTCGAAATACTGGTCATCAGGATGGGACGCAGCCGCTGTACGGAGGCCGAATGGATGGCTTCCATTTTGTCCAGTCCGGCGTGCTGGCGCTGGTTGGCAAATTCCACAATCAGGATGCCGTTCTTTGCCACCAGCCCGATCAGCATGATGATGCCGATCTGGCTGAATATATTCATCGTAATCCCTTCCGCGACCATGAAAATCAGGGCACCGGAGATGGCCAGTGGTACGGTGAACATGATAACCAGCGGGTCTTTGAAGCTC
The DNA here is from genome assembly GCA_031271245.1 of Tannerella sp. Taxonomy (GTDB): domain Bacteria; phylum Bacteroidota; class Bacteroidia; order Bacteroidales; family Tannerellaceae; genus Tannerella. The sequence continues at coordinate 2,104 of JAISWC010000297.1, forward strand.
TCGAACTGGGCGGCCAGGACGAGGTAGATCAGCAGCAGCGCCAGTATCAGGGCAAACATCAGGCTGGAGGAACTTTCGCGAAATTCGCGCGACTCGCCGGTCAGGGCCGTGCGGAAGGTATCATCCAGCGTTTCGCGGGCAATCCGGTCCATCTCGTTCAGTCCGTCGCCCACGGTATATCCCCGGTTCAGTCCCGCGCTTACCGTCGTCGAGACAAAGCGGTTGTAGCGGTACAGCTGCGGCGGGGCGACGGTCTCAGTCAGGGTGACCAGATTGTCCAGTTGAATCATGTTGCCGCTGCTGCTACGGACGTAGATGGATTTCAGGTCGAGCGGCGTGTTGCGCTGCTGGCGGTTGATTTCGCCCAGGATCTGGTATTGTTTACCGTTCATGTAGAAATAGCCCATCCGCTGCCCGCTCAGGGCGTACTGCAGGGTCTGGGCGATGTTCTGGGTACTGACGCCCAGCAGTGTCGCCTTGTCGCGGTCGATTTCGATATGCGTTTCCGGCTTGGTGAACTTCAGGTTGGCGTCGGCCATCTGGAGCACCGGGCTTTCGCTCACCTTCCGCATGAAGGCCGGCAAAAATTCCCGGAGTTTTTCGATGTTCGTGGCCTGCAGGACATACTGTACCGGCATACCGCCCCGCCGTCCGCCGAAGGTAGACTGCTGCCGCACGAAGGCGCGCGCGTCGTTTTTCCGCTGCACCAGCGCCGAAAGCTGATCGGCGATTTCCATTTGGCTGCGTTCGCGTTCCCGGATGTCCAACAGGGTGATGCTGACAAAGGCATTGCCCGTCATCGAACGGTTGACCACGGCCTTGGCTTCGGGCACCACGGAGTCGATCACCTCTTCGATTTGCAGCGCATAGTCGCGGTAGAACTCGAAGGTACTGCCTTCGGGTGCGCGGGCGCTGATGGAAATCATCGAGCGGTCTTCCAGCGGCGACAGTTCCGCGCGAATCTGCCGCCACAGGTAGAATATCGTGACAAAGAGCACAGCTACCGTCGGAAATACCCATACCTTATGCCTCAGAAATGCAGCCAGCGAGGTGGAATAAATCCGGTTCAGTCCCACGAAAAACGGCTCGGTCTTCGTCACCAGCCAGTTTTTCCTTTCCCGCTGCCGGAGCAGTTTCGTGGCGCACATCGGCGTGAACGTCAGCGCCACCACCGCCGAGATAAACACAGCGCCTGCAATGACGATGCCAAATTCCTTGAACAGCCGGCCGGACATTCCCTCCATGAAGACGATGGGCATAAAGACGGCAATCAGCGTAACGGTGGTGGAGACGACGGCAAAGAAGATTTCCCTCGAGCCTTCGATGCCGGCCTGTTTCGGCGGCATACCGCGCTCGATGCGGATATAGATATTCTCCGCCACCACGATGGCGTCGTCCACCACCAGACCGACCGACAGCACCACCGCCAGCATCGTCAGCACGTTGATCGAAAAGCCGGCGACGTACATGATGAAGAAGGCGCCAATCAGGGAGACGGGGATGACAATCACCGGCACCAACGTCACGCGCCAGTCGCGCAGGAAGAGGAAGATAATCAGCACCACAAGCAGGAAGGCGACGTAGATCGTTTCCTGCACTTCGGCGATAGAGGCGCGGATAAAGCGCGTGTTGTCGTACACCATGCCGATTTCCACGTCTTCGGGCAGGTCTTTACCGATCTGTTCGATGCGCCTGTAAGCTTCGTCGGCAATTTCGATGTGGTTGGCGCCGGGCTGCGGGATGATGACCACCATCACGGCCGGCTCGCCGTTTTTCGTCATGCGGCTGCGGATGTCTTCCGGCGCCACTTCGGCCTGTCCGATGTCGCTGAAACGGACAATGTTGATGCCGTCGTTTTTTATAATCAGGTCGTTAAATTCCTTCGAAGTGTGCATCAGTCCCATTGTGCGGATGGACAGTTCGATTTTGTCGCCCTCGATGCTGCCCGAGGGCAGTTCGATGTTTTCGCGGTCGACGGCGTTTTTCACGTCCAGCGGCGTCACGCCGTAGCCGGCCATTTTAATCGGGTCCAGCCACAGGCGCATCGCGTAGCGTTTCTCGCCCCAGATACTGACGGCGCTTACGTTGGCGATGGTTTGCAGACGTTCCTTGACCGTCAGGTCGGCGATTTCGCTCAGTTCGAGCAGCGAACGCTTTTCGCTCTGGATGGCGATTTGCATGATGGGGTCGGAGTCGGCGTCAGCCTTGGAGACGGTCGGCGGGTCGCAGTCGCGCGGCAGGTAGCGCTGTGCACGCGAGACCTTGTCGCGCACGTCGTTGGCAGCCGTTTCCATGTCGACCGACAGTTCGAACTCGACCGTGATGCGGCTGCTGCCCTGGCTGCTGACGCTCGAAAGGGAACGGATGCCGGGGATACCGTTGATATTCTGTTCCAGCGGTTCGGTGATCTGGTTCATAATCACGTCGGCATTGGCGCCCGGGTAGTTGACGCTGACGGAAATAACGGGCTGGTCAACGCTCGGGAACTCGCGCACGCCGAGGAACGTATAGCCGATGAAGCCGAAGAGGAGGATAACCAGCGTGATGACAGTGGCCAGTACGGGTCGGTGAATGCTTAATTCGGAGATGTTCATACGTTGCCGGTTTACTGGATGTGGTCGAGCGTCACCGGCAGTCCGGAACGCATCTGCATGATGCCGGAGATGATCACCGTGTCGCCGGGGCTGAGTCCGCTGATCACCTGAAGTTGCGATTCGGTGCGGATACCGGCGACGATTTCCACCTGTTCGGCACGTCCCGACCGGTAGCAATACACCAGGCTTTTCCCCATTTCCTGCGTCATGGCTTCGCTGGGGATTGCCAAGGCGTTGGGGATTTCCTTCTTCGTCAGCTGGACTTCGGCGTAGCGTCCCGGACGGATGCTCTCGTCCGTGTTGGGGTAGAGGGCGCGCGCGATGAGGGTTCGCGTGGCCATGTCCACCTTGGACTCAACGGCATAGACCCTGGAGTGATATTCCTTCAGCGAGCCGGTGACGCGAAACGTCACGTCCGTCCCCGACACAATGTCTTCGGCATATTTTTCCGGTACGGAAAAGTCTATCTTGACTGGCGAGATTTTCGTCAGTTTGGCAATCCGGGTCGACGCCGACACGTAGGCTCCCTCGCTGACGTAGCGCAGGCCGATGATGCCGTCAAAGGGCGCCCGGAGTTCCGTCTGGGCGAGGTGCGCCTTGACGAGTTCGATGTCGGCCATCAGCTTTTCGTACTCGGTTCTCACCTGTTCGTAAGCCTCCTGGCTGACGGCGTCCCTGTCCAGGAGCGTGCGCTGGCGGAAGACGCGGGCATTGGCCAACTGGATTTGCGCCTCCAGCTTGTGCAGTTCGGCCTGCAAAGGCTGGTCGTTGATTTTGGCCAGCAAATCGCCCCTACTTACACGCGATCCTTCCTGAAAAGAGATTTCCACAATCTTGCCGGAGGCCTCGAACGCCAGATCGACTTCCTCGGCAGGAAGGATATCTGCCGTCGTATGCGTCCGGTCGGACAATACCTGCGTTTTCATTACGACGGCGTTGACGTTCAAAATCCTCTGCTGCCGGGGAGCAGGGGCTGCCGGAGCAGGGTTGTCCTTCGCCGCCCGCTCTCGCCTGATTCGCGGATAGACAATCATTCCCGCGATAAACAAAGCAATAATCCCTGTCACAATCCACTTCACCACTTTCGTCATAAGCTATTTCCTTTGAGTGTTGTATCCAAAAACACTGTTTAAATTATATCTCAACGGGGAATATGACTGCATCCGGGACAAAAAGTTTAATCGCGGGGAGGAAAAGATTCAACGGTGAACGATGAGTGATGATTCATTCGATTACAGGATGCTCAAGATATGTCCTGAAAAACTTCCGTTTGACGGATGTGATTCGGTTTTCACCCGCTTAGTATCTTAGGGTCTGTCAATAAACAAATAAATATATCAAATAATTTTATTGTTTCAGAAAAAAGGATTACATTTGTCGGCAAAATAATACGACAATGGAGGAAGCAAAAATAAAAGAGAGGATATCGACGACACTTTCATTTCTTAATGAAAAGCAAAGCCGGTTGTATCTTGCGGCAGAAGCAAAGAGTTATGGTTGGGGCGGCAAAAGTAAAATTGCGAGCATATCCGGGGTAAACCGTATGCTTATTGCACGGGGAGTAAAGGAACTTGAAAATCCCGAATTACAGACTTCGGAAAAGCGTATAAGGAAGAATGGGGCAGGAAGGAAGAAAGAGACAGACAAGCAGGAAGGATTAGTGGCGGCGATTGAAGAAATAGTTGAACCGCATACGGTTGGTGATCCAATGAAAATATTGTTGTGGACAAGTAAAAGCGTTAGAAACATACAGGAATCTTTAAAAAAACAGAATTATAAGGTATCCCATGAGTTAATCCGTCAGTTGTTACAGAATTTGGGTTACAGTATGCAGGGCAACAAAAAGACAAAAGAGGGTGGCGACCAGCCGGACAGGGATGTCCAGTTTGAATATATAAATCAAAAGTCAAAGGAATTTATTGCGGAGAAACAGCCTGTTATATCGGTTGACTGTAAAAAAAAGGAGCTGGCGGGCAATTATAAAAATGGAGGCAGGGAGTGGCAACCGGTTAAAAATCCGGTTGAAGTGAATGTATATGATTTTATAGATAAAACCAATGGGAAGGCTGCGCCACACGGCGTTTATGACATTGTTCAAAACAGGGGTTGGGTGAGTGTCGGTATAAGCAGCGATACGGCAGCATTTTCGGTAGCGACCATACGCAGCTGGTGGGAAAACGGGGGAAAAAACACATATCAAAATGCAGGCAAACTATATATTACAGCAGACGGAGGAGGCAGCAACGGCAGCAAAAATCGCCTGTGGAAAAGTGAATTGCAACAGTTAGCCAATGACACGGGACTGGAAATCCATGTGAGTCATTTGCCTGCCGGAACAAGCAGGTGGAATAAAATAGAGCGCCGTTTATTTTCATATATTTCAATAAATGGGAGAGGGAGACCCTCGTCGTCGCTGGCGGTAATTATCGGATTGATTAACGGAACAAAGACAAAAAGCGGATTGACGGTGAAACCTCAACTTGACAGTAATATCTATCAGACAGGCATTAAAACAGATGATGAAGCATTTGCTAAAATAAATATAGAACGATATTCTTTTCACGGAGAGTGGAATTATATTATCGCTCCAAATCGATGCTATAATTTATTGACAGACTAGGGCCGGAATTCCTGTGTAATTTAAAAGTATGGACTTATACATATTCTGTTTATTGTAATCATCTTTATTATCACAGTTCAAGACTCGCCGGAGACTGTCGCCTGTTTCGAATCAACGGTAATTCCCGTATTCGGATGATAAATCCTGAAAAGTACATTTTTCTCCCTGTTTTTGTCCATGAATTGAATGATTCGGTCGTAAGAATAATCATTCGTGCTAAATGTATTTTCGGTATAAACGGTTTTTACGGTTAAATCAGTGATTTTAAACAGTCTTTTTACGGCGGACAAAAGACCCGCAATGACTATGGCCTGACGAATAAACAGTTTAAACAGCCGGTTGGAATCAGGATAGTGCTTGTTGAAAAAAATCAACATCGCTTCGTAAAAGCGTTTCACATATCGAATATCTTTTTTTGTGCTTTCCCCCTTGTAATGAATTATCGGTTCAGGCAGATAGTACACGGCAAAACCCGCCTGTCTTATCCTGTAAGACAAATCAATATCTTCGCCATACATAAAAAACCGGTTATCGAGACTCCCTGCCCGTTCTATCGCTTCACGGCGCAAAAGCATAAAAGCGCCGGCAAGTACATCTACTTTGTGCGTCTCGTTTTCATTCAGATAACGCAGGTGATAACCGCCAAAAATCCTTGAGTGCGGAAACAGTTTTCCCAAACCCGTTATTTTTGTAAACGAATGCCAAGGGGTTGGGAAACCTCTCTTCGATTCGGGCAGGAAATTACCAAAACCATCAATCATTTTAACGCCGACAGCGCCGATTTTTTCGTCGGAATCCATAAAGCGACATGCGTTTTCCACA
>JAISWC010000067.1 GCA_031271245.1 Tannerella sp.
AAGCGCGAATACTGTCACGAAGAAAACGACGAAGACCTGCGCAAGGCCGTACACGACGCCTGCTACACAAAAGCCTACGCCATTGCCGTATCGGGAACCGACAAGCAGACGCGCGCCGAAGCCTTCGAAGCCATCGTGACGGAGTTCAAGACGGCCTATACCGAGGAAGAACTCGAAACCAAAGGATCCATGATCGACCGCTACTATCACGATGTGGAAAAGGAAGCCATGCGCCGCGCCATCCTCGACGAAGGGAAACGGCTCGACGGACGCAAGACAGCGGATATCCGCCCGATATGGATTGAGACCGATTGCCTGCCCGGCCCGCATGGCGCCGCCATATTCACCCGCGGCGAAACGCAGTCGCTGACCACCGTCACGCTGGGAACGAAAACGGACGAGAAAATCGTCGACGACGTACTGGTGCACGGCAAGGAACGCTTCCTGCTGCACTACAATTTCCCGCCCTTCTCCACCGGCGACGCCAAGGCGCAGCGCGGCGTCGGACGTCGCGAAATAGGCCACGGTAACCTCGCACACCGCGCCCTCAAGCGGATGCTTCCGGAAAACTATCCCTACGTTCTCCGCGTGATTTCCGACATTCTGGAATCCAACGGTTCATCGTCCATGGCCACCGTTTGCGCCGGAACGCTGGCGCTCCGGGATGCCGGCGTGCAGATTCGCAAACCCGTCTCGGGCATTGCCATGGGACTGATTTCCGAAAACAGGGGAACCAACTACGCCATCCTGTCGGACATCCTGGGCGACGAAGACCATCTGGGCGACATGGATTTCAAGGTGACCGGCACCAAGGATGGCATCACCGCCACGCAAATGGACATCAAGGTCGACGGACTTTCGTACGAGATACTCGAAAACGCGCTGGCGCAAGCCAAAGAAGGCCGCCTGCACATTCTGGAGAAAATCATGGAAGCGCAGCCCGAGACACGTCCCGACCTGAAATCCCACGCACCGCGCATTGAAGTCCTGACCATCGGCAAGGAATTAATCGGCGCTATCATCGGCCCGGGCGGGAAAATCGTCCAGGGCATTCAGGAGAAAACCGGTGCAACCATCTCCATCGACGAAATCGACGGGGTGGGCATTGTCGAAGTGGCGGGCGTAAACAAGGAATCGATCGACGCCGCCCTGAGAGCCATCCGCCTGATTGTGGCCGTACCCGAAGTCGGCGAAATCTACGACGGCAAAATCTCGTCCATTATGCCCTACGGCGCATTTGTAGAGTTCATGCCCGGCAAGGACGGACTGCTGCACATCTCGGAGATGGACTGGAAGCGGCTGGAAACGGTCGAGGAAACCGGTCTGAAAGAAGGCGATTCCATTACCGTCAAACTGGTGGACGTCGACCCGAAGACCGGCAAGTTCAAACTCTCCCGCAAAGCGCTTCTTCCCAAACCGGAAGGGACGTACGCCGACCATTCCGACCGCTCTGACCGTTCGCAGCGTCCCCCGCGTTATGACGGGAACAGAGGCGGTGGCGGAAACCGCAACCGGAGAGATAACCGCAATTGACATTTTAACCAACGGATGATTCATGAACAATTATTTTGTCACATGAAAAAGAGTGTATTAACAGTCTGTATCGCTGTCCTGGCCGTGTATGCGCAGGCACAGTGGAAGCCGGCCGGCGACAAGTTGAAAACGTCCTGGGCCGAACAGGTAAACCCGGCGAATGTATGGCCCGAATATCCGCGCCCGCAGTTGGAACGAACGGCCTGGCTTAATCTGAACGGCGAATGGGAATACGCCATCCGCAACAGGGGACTGGCCGAACCGACCTCGTTCGACGGGAAAATTCTGGTACCCTTTGCGGTCGAATCGTCCCTGTCGGGCGTGCAGAAAGGGGTGAACGAAAAACAGGAACTCTGGTACAAACGAACTTTCAGCGTTCCCGCCGCCTGGAAGGGCAAGACCGTCCGGCTGAACTTCGGCGCGGTGGACTGGAGGGCGGACGTTTTCGTGAACGACATATTCATCGGCTCACACCAAGGTGGATATACGCCGTTTTCATTCGACATCACGCCTTTCCTGAATAGCGGCAGCGAGCAAAAATTAGTCGTGCGCGTATGGGATCCGACGAACAAAGGATTCCAGCCCATCGGCAAGCAGATGCTCAAGCCGGAGGGCATCTGGTATACGGCCGTGACGGGCATCTGGCAGACAGTATGGATCGAACCGGTGACGGCCCATCACATCACCGCCGTGAAAGCCATCCCCGACATCGACGCGGAAGTGGTGGAAGTCACCGTAAAAACGTCCGATTGCCGGAGCAATGACATCATTGAGGTGAAACTGCTCGACGAAGGTAAACCGGTTGCTTCAGGAAAAGGCCTGTCGGGAAAGGCGCTCCGGCTGCCCGTAGCGTCGCCGAAGTTGTGGAGTCCGGAATCGCCGTACCTGTATACGCTAAAAATAACGGTCTCCCGTGCCGGAAAGGTGACGGACGAAGTGACTTCCTACACGGCCATGCGCAAAATATCGGCCGCCCGCGACGCACAGGGCATCATGCGTATGCAGTTGAACAACAGGGATTATTTCCAGTACGGTCCGCTTGACCAGGGTTGGTGGCCTGACGGACTGTACACGGCTCCCACGGACGAAGCGCTGGTGTATGACATCCGGAAGACAAAAGATTTCGGTTTCAACATGATTCGCAAACACGTGAAGGTGGAGCCGGCGCGCTGGTATTATCACTGCGACAAGGAAGGCATTCTGGTATGGCAGGACATGCCGAGCGGCGACCGGGGTAACCTGCTGGAATGGGAACGGTACAACGGCGGTACGGACAAAAACCGTACGGAAGAATCCGTTGCCGATTACTATCAGGAGTGGCAGGAAATCATGGATTTGTGCATTTCCAGCCCGTCGGTAGTCGTCTGGGTGCCTTTTAACGAAGGCTGGGGACAGTTTGACACGGAGAAAGTCGCCGTCCACACCAAGGCATACGATCCTTCCCGGCTGGTCAATCCGGCCAGTGGCGGCAACCATCGCGCCTGTGGCGACATCCTGGACCTGCACCACTATCCGGGGCCGGAGATGTATCTTTTCGACCCGCTGCGGGTGAACGTACTGGGCGAATACGGCGGTATCGGCCTGCCGATCGAGGGTCATCTGTGGTGGGAGAACCGCAACTGGGGCTACATCCAGTTCAAGAGCAGGGAAGAAGTGACCGCCGAATACGTGAAATATGCAAAGGTATTGCAGGGATTGGTCAAACGCGGCTTCTCCGCGGCCGTCTATACGCAGACGACGGATGTGGAGAGCGAAGTGAACGGCCTGATGACTTACGACCGCAAGGAAATCAAGGTCATCGAGTCGCAGGTGCGTGCCGCTAACCTGGCTGTCATCAGCGAATTGAACAAATAGGACAAATCGTAGGGGCGAACCGGTGTGTTCGCCCTTGTTTTTACCGTTCCACACTGTTTTTGCAGACAACCGGAATCTGCCCCGGATTGTAAATATTTCCATCGGAAATGAAAACGACAATTTGAATTACACCCGTGCAGGAAGAAAACTTTCTTGAATCATTGAATCTTTATTACCTTTGCACCGGTTTATACAATATAACAAAGGTAATGGAATACAATTTCAGAGATATTGAGAAGAAGTGGCAGCAGTTGTGGCGGGAAAAGGGCGTGTACCGCGTCGGGGAGGACGAAAGCAAGCCCAAATGTTATGTGTTGGACATGTTCCCATATCCTTCAGGAGCGGGGTTGCACGTCGGGCATCCGCTCGGCTACATCGCTTCGGATATCTTTGCACGCTACAAGCGGCTGAAAGGTTTTAACGTGCTCCATCCGATGGGCTACGACGCTTACGGTCTCCCGGCCGAACAGTATGCCATCCAGACCGGACAGCATCCCTACCTCACCACCCGGCGCAATATCGAACGCTACCGCGAACAACTGGACAAAATCGGGTTCTCTTTCGACTGGAGCCGCGAGGTGCAGACGTGCGACCCCGCTTACTACCGCTGGACGCAATGGGTTTTTGTGCAGATGTTCAACAGTTTTTACTGCTATGACGCAAACCGTGCCTTGCCGGTTTCCGAACTGGTTCGCGGTTTTGAGGCCGTGGGTACGCAGGGACTGAACGTAGCTTCGGGCGGCAATTATTCCTTCACGGCGGAGGAATGGAAGGCCATGAGCAAGGTGCAGCAGCAGGAAGTCCTGATGGACTATCGCCTGGCTTATCTGGGCGACACGATGGTGAACTGGTGCCCGGCGCTGGGCACGGTGCTGGCTAACGACGAGGTCGTGAACGGCGTCTCCGAACGCGGCGGCTATCCGGTGGAACAGAAGGTCATGCGACAGTGGTGTCTGCGTGTCTCGGCCTACGCCCGGCGACTTCTCGACAGCCTGGATACCGTCGACTGGACGGAATCACTCAAGGAAACACAACGCAACTGGATCGGACGAAGCGAAGGAGCGGAAATCAGGTTTTACCTCTCCCCCGGCCCCTCCTCACAGGGGAGGGGGGAGCATCGTGACGAGACGGAACAATTATCCGAAGGAAATTCGAGAGGATGGTACCGGGAGACGACCAGTCGTAAGAACTGGCATCTGTTGATAAACAGAGCGAAGGAATTGCATGCGTGCCAGACGGAAGCGGAAAAGTCTCTCACAGACGTACCGCACGAACAGAGTATTCCCCTCTCCTGTGGAGAGAGGTCAGGGGACAGGTCCATTACCGTCTTCACGACCCGTCCCGACACCATTTTCGGTGTCACGTTCATGGTATTGGCTCCCGAGTCGGAATACGTGTTGCAGGTTGTCACACCGGAGCAACAGGTCGCCGTCGACGCCTACCTGTCCGCGACCGGGAAGAAGACCGAGCGCGAGCGCATGGCCGACCGTCGCGTGACGGGAGTCTTCAGCGGTTCCTGCGCCATCCATCCCGTCACCGGCGAAACCATCCCCATCTGGATCAGCGACTACGTCCTAGCCGGTTACGGGACAGGCGCCATCATGGCCGTCCCCGGTCACGACAGCCGCGACTACGCCTTTGCCCGTCACTTCCATCTCCCGATCATCCCCCTGATCGAAGGCTGCGACATTTCGGAAGAGAGTTACGACGCCAAGGAAGGCATCCTGATAAACTCCGGATTCCTGAACGGCCTGACCGTCAAGGAAGCCATTCAGGCAGCGCGGGAATACATCGAAGCAAACGGTCTGGGCAGCATCAAGGTCAACTACCGTCTGCGCGACGCCATATTCAGCCGCCAGCGTTACTGGGGCGAGCCGTTCCCCATCTATTACGACGCCGACGAGCTGCCGCAGCCTCTGCCCGCGGACAGGCTGCCGCTGGAACTGCCGGAAGTCGACAAATTCCTCCCCACCGAAACGGGCGAACCGCCGCTGGGACGTGCCGCCCGCTGGGCATGGGACAGCGTAAACGGACAAGTAACGGACACGTCGCGCATCGACCGCCGTACCGTTTTCCCCCTCGAACTGAACACCATGCCGGGATTTGCCGGTTCGTCAGCCTACTACCTCCGCTATATGGACCCGCATAATGCCGACGCGCTCGTTTCGCCCGCAGCCAACCGGTACTGGCGCAGCGTAGACCTCTACCTCGGCGGAACGGAACATGCCACCGGCCATCTTATCTACAGCCGTTTCTGGAACAAGTTCCTTTACGACACGGGGCTGGTTTGCGAAGACGAACCCTTCCGCAAACTCGTCAACCAGGGCATGATTCAGGGACGGTCGAACTTTGTCTATCGCGTGAACGGCACCAACACGTTTGTCTCGTTCAACCTGAAAGACCGTTACGACGTGACGCCGCTGCACGTGGACGTCAACATCGTTGCCAACGACCTGCTCGACCTCGACGCCTTCCGCCGCTGGAACCCCGAATACCGGGAGGCGGAATTTATACTGGAAGACGGGAAATACGTCTGCGGCTGGGCGGTCGAGAAGATGTCCAAGTCGATGTACAACGTCGTCAACCCGGACACGGTAGTGGAAAAATACGGCGCCGACACGCTGCGGCTGTACGAGATGTTCCTCGGCCCGCTCGAGCAGTCCAAACCGTGGGACACGAACGGCATCGACGGCGTACACCGTTTCCTGAAAAAGTTTTGGACCCTGTTCTACGGCCAGTCGGACGCCCTGCAGGTGACAGACGGCGAGCCGTCGGCCGCCGAACTCAAATCGCTACACAGGCTGATTAAGAAAGTGTCTTGGGACATCGAGCACTTTTCGTTCAACACGTCGGTCAGCGCCTTTATGATTTGCGTGAACGAACTGACGGCGCTCAAGTGCGCGAAACGCGCGATACTGGAGCCGCTTGTCACTGTTCTGGCGCCTTTTGCCCCTCACGTCGCCGAAGAACTGTGGCACGCGCTGGGCAACGTTGACACCGTATGCGACGCCGTGTGGCCGGCGCACGAGGAAGCTTACCTGAAGGAAGATACCGTCACCTATGCCGTTTCCTTTAACGGCCGGGTGCGTTACAGCCTTGAACTGCCCGCCGGCCTGCCGCGCGAAGATGTGGAACAGACGGCGCTAACGCACGAACTCTCGGCCAAATGGCTCGAAGGTCGGACGCCGCGGAAAATCATCGTCGTACCCGGCAAGATTGTCAACATGGTACTGTAAGATTCAATGATTCAAAAATTCAAAGATTCCGTATGAAACCGTATTCGCTCCACAGGCTGTATCATCCCGTCCGCGACTATGTGTTTATCGGCGTCGGGACGCTGCTGTTCGGATTCGGCTTCAACGGGTTTATCCTCTCCGCCGAAGTCGTCCCGGGCGGACTGACGGGACTGTGTTCGCTGCTGTTCTACCTGACGGAGATTC
>JAISWC010000146.1 GCA_031271245.1 Tannerella sp.
TCCTAACTACCAACACTAACTACCAACTACCCTGCCGTACACCTTCCGAAATGTACTCCTGTCACAATAACACGAAATCAAATTCGTTGTATACTCAGTGTTTTTTTGGTACCTTTGCGGCCAAAACAAACTAAAACAGTATAATTCATAGACACATGAAGCAATATAGATTAGTCAACAACGTATTGGGATGGATCGTTTTCCTGATTGCATCCTATACCTACTTAGCGACGATTGAACCGACAGCCAGTTTCTGGGATTGTGGGGAGTTCATTATTTCGGCATACAAACTGGAAGTCGGACATCCGCCGGGAGCGCCGTTCTTCATGCTGACCGCCAACCTGTTTACGCAACTGGCTGCCGATCCGTCGATGGTACCCTTGATGGTGAACAGCATGTCGGCGCTGTTCAGCGCCCTGACGATTCTGTTTCTGTTCTGGAGCATCACCCGCCTGGCGCGGCGGATTGTGTTGAAGAAGAAGGAAGACGAATTTACACTGGGACATACGATACTGATAATGGGTTGCGGGCTGGTCGGAGCCTTGACCTATACGTTCAGCGATACCTTCTGGTTCAGTGCGGTGGAAGGCGAGGTATACGCCTATTCGTCGCTGTTTACGGCGGTTGTCTTCTGGCTGATTCTGAAATGGGAGGAAGTGGCCGACCGTCCCCATGCCGACCGGTGGATTGTGCTGATTGCCTATTTCATGGGGCTGAGTATCGGCGTCCACCTGTTGAACCTGCTTTGTATTCCCGCCATTGTACTGGTGTATTACTATAGGAAATTCCCGAACCCTACTCTGAAAGGGACGCTGACTGCACTGGCCGTTTCGTTTGCCATTGTAGCCCTGGTGATGTACGGCGTCGTACAAAGTCTGGTCGAAGTCTGCGGCTGGTTTGAACTGCTCTTTGTGAACGTCTTCAGGATGCCGTACAACTCCGGCGTCTATGCCTACATTATTATTATTGCCGGCGTACTGTCCTGGGCCATTTGGGAAACAATGCGTTAGGATGTGCACACGGAGCAGATGAAACTCGCTTTTATCCTTGCGATTACGCTGCTGGGCATCCCGTTCATCGGTAGCGGTTACTGGCTGGGGATGCTGCTGATTATTGCTCTGACCGTAAGCCTGTTCTATTTCAAAAAGGTGAACATCAAGATGCTGAATACGACTCTTGTTTCGCTGATGGTTATTGTGGTAGGCTATTCGTCCTATGCGCTGATTCTGATTCGTTCGTCGGCCGATACGCCCATGAACCAGAATGCGCCGAGCGACATATTTACGCTCCGTACCTACCTGGCGCGCGAACAGTACGGCGATACGCCGCTCTTTTACGGGCAGACGTTCGTTTCGGACGTGAAACGCGAAGCCAGCGGCGCAAACTGCGCACCCGTCATGAAAAACTCCATTCCCATCTGGAGCCGTGTCATCAAGCAAAACCCGGACGAAAAGGATCGGTATTATGTTTCCACATACCTGCCGAAATACGAGTATGTGGAAGAAACGGAAATGCTGTTTCCGCGCATGTACAGCGACAATCCCTCGCACATCAGCGGCTACCGCTTCTGGGCAAACGTGAAGGGAACGCCGGTCAAATACACCCAGTGCGGGGAAATCAAAACGGTGATGAAACCGACGTTTACCGAAAACCTCCGTTTCTTTTTCAGTTATCAGTTGAACTACATGTACTGGCGTTATTTCATGTGGAATTTTGCCGGACGCCAGAACGATATTCAGGGACACGACGCGAGTATCCTGAACGGGAATTACCTTACCGGCATTAAACCGATTGATGCGATTCGAGTAGGCCCGCAGAATGACATGCCCACCGACATTGAAGGAAACAAGGCGCATAACGTCTATTATATGCTGCCGCTGTTGCTGGGGCTGCTGGGCATCGGATTTCAGGTGTTCGGCGGCAAGAAGGGGATTCAGAGTTTCTGGGTCACATTTTTCCTGTTCTTCATGACCGGCATCGCCATTGTCATGTATCTGAACCAGACGCCTTATCAGCCGCGTGAACGGGATTATGCCTACGCCGGGTCGTTCTATGCGTTTTGCCTCTGGATCGGATTGGGCGTGGCGACGGTGGCCGCCGCCCTGGAAAAATACCTGAAAGCGCCGGCCGCCGTAGCCGGAGGAGTTGCTTCCCTGGTCTGTCTGCTGGTTCCGATCCAGATGGTTTCCCAGACATGGGACGACCACGACCGCTCGAAACGTACCGTGGCGCGTGATTTCGGCGCGAATTACCTGGAATCGTGCGAGCCGAATGCCGTCATTTTCACGAACGGCGATAACGACACTTTCCCGCTGTGGTACGTCCAGGAAGTGGAAGGCATCCGTACCGACGTGCGCGTATGCAACACCAGCTACCTGCAAACGGACTGGTATACCGACCAGATGAAACGCCAGGCCTACGAGTCGGAGGCGCTCCCGATCTCGTGGACGCGGGACAAATACATCCAGGGCACGCGAGACCGGGCGTGGGTTTTCAACCGGATCAAGCAAGTCGACCTGAGTACGGCACTGAAATTTGTTCAAAGCGATAGCCTGAAATACAAAAAATTACCCGGAATCGGCCAGAATATTGATCACATTCCGTCGGAAACGGTTGTCTACAAAGTAGACTCGGCAGCCGTCATGCGGCATAACGCCATCTGCCCGGAAGACAGGGAACACCTGTTGAAGGAAATGGTCATTGACCTTTCCGGAAAGAACAGCCTGGGCAAGGAAGCCCTCACGATCCTCGACATGCTTCATACCAACAACTGGGAACGGCCCATCTATTTTGCCATTACGGTGGATTCCGGACAGTTTGTCCGTCTAAGTCCCTATTTCCAGAAAACGGGTCTTGCCTACCGGATCACGCCCGTCAACACGCAGACCGGAGGCGCCCGGTCGATTGATACGGAAAAGATGTATGACAACGTGATGAACAAATTCAGGTGGGGAGGCGTGGACAAACCGGGCGTCTATCTGGACGAAACGGTTATGCGCATGTGCAAAAGCTACCGGATGGTACTGTTCGGCGACCTGGCCTCCGCACTGATTGAGGAGGGAAAGAACGACCGGGCGCTGGCAGTACTGGACAAGGCCATGCAGGTGTTGCCGCCGGAAAACGTGCCCTACGACTATACACTGCTGGGAATCGCCGAGATGTACATGACGCTGGGCGAAAAAGACCGCTGCGAACAAATCCTGAACGGCATTGCGAACAATTCCATGCGCAGTCTCCGGTGGTTCTTCAAACTGCGACCGGATCAGCTGCCCGGTATACAGCGGGATTTCAGACTGCAAATGGATGTGATGCAGAACGTGATGGTTATCGGACTTCGCAACAACCCGGAATTTGGATCCGCTTTCAAGGATGAATTCAACAACTTCCGGATGGCATATTATTCACAGTCGTCTGCCAATAAATAATACATGTTTATTGAGCAACCGCCCTGGATATACAGGGTGCTTTTTCGGGGAGCCGTCTGGCGGCTTCCCGATGCGGAAAAATGCGTCTACCTGACGTTCGATGACGGCCCTGTTCCCGAAGTGACACAGTGGGTACTGGACGTACTGGATACCTGCCGCGTGAAGGCGACTTTCTTTTGCGTGGGCGACAACGTGCGTAAATATCCGGAGATTTACCGGATGATCGTGGAACGCGGACACAGGGTCGGAAACCATACCTGCCATCATGTCCAGGGCATCCGTTACCGGTCGAAGAAGTATGTAGCCGATGTGGCAAAGGCGGCGGAACGGATTGACAGCGACCTGTTCCGACCGCCGCACGGACACATGCGTTTTCCACAGTTGTGGCAGTTGAGGAAACAGTACCGGATTATCATGTGGGACGTGGTGACGCGCGATTACAGTCCGCACATGACGCCGCAGGGTGTGTTCAATGTCGTGAAGAAATATACCCGCAACGGTTCCATTCTTGTTTTCCATGATTCCCTGAAAGCCGTCGACCGGATGAAAGGTTCTCTGCCCCGCGCCATCGAATGGTTGCTGGCTGAAGGCTACCGCTTCAAACTGCTTTAATGATTTTTCTCTTGCAGAAAAAAAAAACAGATTGTATGAAAAAACAAAGTATTGTCTTACTGACCGCGGTGCTGCTGTGTACCGTGCACGCTTCTGCCGCCGACTGTCTCCTCGAAGCCGAGAGTTTTACACACAGGGGTGGCTGGGTTGTCGACCAGCAGTTTATGGATCTGATGGGGTCGCCTTATCTGATGGCTCACGGGATGGGCATGCCCGTCGAAGATGCTTCTACACAGATTACGCTGCCTGC
>JAISWC010000147.1 GCA_031271245.1 Tannerella sp.
TGTTACAAAATGATATTAGAAAACCCTTATTTTCGGCAAGTTCCCTTAATACGATCTTTCTCATGACTTTTCTAATTTAGTAATGGATTTTACGGAAAACCCAGTCTCAGTCCCGCGCAAAGTACAATAAGGGCGCTCCTGAAAACTTCCCACGCCGGTTCGCAGGGGACAAGCGTTTGTTTCCGGAGCGCCCTTATCGGTTTGCGTCAGCGTTGTGCCAGGTAGTACTTCGCCCACAAATGGTTTTTGTAGTCATTCAATGCTTTCCGGAACAGGCTGTTCGCTTCGGCCTCATTCCCCAGGCCCTTGTTCCCCAGGGCTTGCAGGTAACAGGCATTGGCGCGGGACTTGTTTTGCAGGGTCGCTTCCTCCACGCCGATGCCCGAAGCCGCTACGCCTCTTTCCAGCATGGATTTTCCACGGGCTATCAAGCCTTCGAGCAGTTCGCCCGCCTGGGCCGAATGGCCGAGCTGTTCGTGTGACTTTGCCTGGTAGTAAACCAAATCCGGCCACCGTCCCGTATTCTTTGCTTCCGTACTTTTCGTGTAGGATTCCCGGGCTTTCTTCTTCTGACCCAGTTTGTCATATGCCTGACCCAGGAAGTAGTATATCATCGCATTCCGTTCATCGTTCAGCGGCTTTCCCACTTCCAAATTTTCGGGATAAAGCATGGCCTCATGCAGTTCGTCAATGGCCGCCTTGGGGTTGCCGTCCAGCAGTTCCAGCGCCTTGAGCGTGTGGGCATCCACGTAATGATAGTAGATGTCGCGTCCGCCCTCCCATGTCCTGAAATGATGAGATTTCAACAGGTCGATGGCCTTGCCGTATTCCCCGTTCAGATTATACAGTTTGACCAGACTTTCCGGCGCGGTAACGTCCTTCCTGACCGTCTCCAAGTTCTTTTCCATGATTGCCAGACATTCCTTGAAGTCAAACCGGGACACGTCATAATAACTCTCAAGTTCGGCGTACCACCGCGGATGGTCACCGTCTGCCGCTATGGCCTTCCGGATATGCCCGACCGCTTCTTCGATATCCTTTTGGTGGTGGAAGGCGCCAAACGCCAGGTTCCGCCAGACCATCGAGAAGTCGTTCCTGATTTCCACCGCCCTGCGCCATGCTTCCATCGCCTCGTCCGGACGCCGGTCGTACAGCAGATTGCCCAGCAGGTAATAGCCTGCGGCGTTGCGCGGATCCTTTTCGACGGCAAAGGTCAGCACCTTTTCGGCTTCTTCCCTGAACGGGAAACAGTAGTCAAGGGAAAGACGGCCTGCGGCTGCCAGCATGTCCGCTGCCCCGGAAGGCCGGCTGCTGTTTTCGTAAAGCCACGCCAGATAATAGAATACCAAGGGGTTTTTCGGGCTTTGCAACGAGGAGAGCAAACCGATGGCATCGTCGAACAGGCCGGCATTCAGATAGATGACTG
Source organism: Tannerella sp. (assembly GCA_031271245.1). Lineage (GTDB taxonomy): Bacteria > Bacteroidota > Bacteroidia > Bacteroidales > Tannerellaceae > Tannerella. The sequence continues at coordinate 1,427 of JAISWC010000147.1, forward strand.
CGATATCGATATAATTGTTGTCGACGTCCTGCATATTCCCGTGCCACTTTGTCATGGAGGCGTTGCCCTGCAGCAGTTCCTTTTCGTAAATGGCCGAAAAGTTGATCGGATCCTTCTCCAGTAGTTTGTTTACCAAGGCAAGCGCTTCCTCCCTCTGTCCCTGTTTTCTCAGCAGGGCGCTGTAAAGCACCGTGATATTGCCGTCATAATTGTTGGTCGAGTAGGCCTGCCTGACAAAATCGAGGGCTTTTCCGTAATCTCCGCGGCTGCTTTCCACCAGGGACAGTTGGTAGTATGCGGGTGAAAACCATTCATAATACCAGGTCGACCGGAAGAAGTTGGCGTAGGCCTCCTCGCTTTTCCCCTGTCCTTTCTGCGCCAGTGCCAGGTAGTAGAACACTTCGCCTTCCTTCGGCTGGAAATACTGCACTTGCAGTTTGTCCGCCGCCCTTTGCAGATACTGTTCGGCCTCTTCATATCGCCACTGGTTGACCCGGCGTATTCCCAGCGCGATGTTCACCCGGTAGTCGTCCGGCGATTTCTTCAGCGCTTCCAGGTAATAGTCGTCCGGGTTGACGCCGGGACGCGAAAACTGTTCCACGAACCGGCCCGCGAGATACAGGTCTTCGACGGATTCAATCTCCCGCGGCGATTTGGGTTCCTCCTGCGGTTTGGGCAATTCCGGATGCTGCGGCCTGTAAGGCGCGTAGGAAATCAGCTTCCTGCCGGCGCCGTCCTGCAACTCGACGTAAAGCAGGTATTCGTCCAGTTCCTTTTTGCTCTTCCAGGTCGCCGTGAAGGGGGTAGCCGGGTCGATGTCGACGGTTTTCTCCACAAGCGTTTCGCCGTCATATTTCAGTATCACCTTAACATTCTTCCGGAGCTGCGTCGTGTTGAACCCGTAGAAGACGGTTTTCGGATCCCGCATCTGAAGCGTGACCGATGCGTCGATATTGGCGTTTTTGGCGATTTCGATGTCCCGTACCGGATACCAGTAATTGGTGGCTTCCTTTACGGTATGGGGCGAAAACCAGCCGTAATCGGGCTGATTGTTCGAGAAGGTGCCCGTCATAAGTTCCACGTAAGCCTTTCCGTCGTCGGTAAGTTTTCGCCGGGCGTTCTGTCCGCGAAGACCGGGGCCGAACTGCCACAGCTTGGAAGTCCGGTTGTTGTACGGGTCGCCCACGTGGACGGTGCCTGCCTTCTGAGCGTAGTCGTAGCCGCCGATGAAACCTTCCTTCCCCTGCCAGAAAAAGAAGGATACCGGGTCGGGATGGTTTTTCCACCAGGTAAGGTCCACGCCCGCAGTATAGTCTACGTCCCGGTATATCTCGTGCGACACGGGCCAGTGTACATAGTCCGCATTGTTGTGGTGTACGCCGATTTCCTGACTGGGTGGCCAGAAGGTGCGGAAGTTTTCATTGGCCGTAATGGCCACGTTGGCCCAGAAAAGAAAGTTCGTCGTGATGTCCCTGCTGTTGTTCAGGTAATAATTCGCTTCGATGCAGGAACTTCCCGGATGCAGCGTAATGCCGATCACGCCCCTCAGACCCAGGTTCCGTTCCGTCTCGCCAATCCATACGGTTGCGCTGCCGTCCGCGTTCTGTACGGCCACGTAATCGGCCGGCAGCAGCGTGGTCGGCCGGTGATGATGCGGAAAGCACCATTCGATACCGCCCGAAATCCAGGCGCCCAGTGTCCCGATAAGGTCGGGCTTGACGGTACTGTTGCGGTGGAAAAGCTCGTGACCGTTGGTCTTGTCTATGGCCGAAAAGAGCTTTCCGCCGAAGGCCGGAAGGATGGTGACTTTCAAATATTCATTTTCCAGATACACCATATCATAAGTCTCCGGCGTCAGCCTGTCGCCCAAATTCGTCTGGGCGGGATAGGGATAAAAATGCCCTGCCGCCCCCTGTACGCCCCGTCCCGTATAGAAAATCGGACTGGTCTCGTCCACTCCTCTCTTATACGTCGGTATCGTTTCCTGTCCCTCGTACACCTTTACCGGTGTCACCTGCTGCGCATTCGTGGAACCTATCCACGC
>JAISWC010000220.1 GCA_031271245.1 Tannerella sp.
ACCGGCGCTGTCGAAGGATTACGGGCGCGCGGCGGTTACGAAATTGATTTGGCATGGAAAGACGGGAAACTGTCGAAAGCCCTGCTCAAAGCAAATTACGACAAAACCTGCCGGCTACGTACCAAAACGCCTGTCAGCGTTTGGGAAGGAAACAAGGAAGTTCCGTGCAGTTCGTCGGGAGAGAATTTTGTGGAATTTGAAGCAAAATCAGGTAAAACCTATCGCATCGAAGCAGGTAAATAATCAATCCAATTGTGAGAATCGGAATGATACTGCATGGGGTATGGTTTTGTGCATTCATCTTTCGCGGGAGGTTATAATCTTTCATCAGAGATTATAATCTTTCGCCGAAGATTATCATATTTTCCGGATGCCATCCTGTTTTCAGGACTGTCAGCTACTGTTTCCCGTGATTCCGGTGTTTCTCCGGAGACCGGTGTCTCTTAACTTGATAGCATTGCTGTGCATCCCTTTTTACATGTTCCAGATTCTCCACGATTCGTAGGCCTGCAGGAGAAGCATTTCCAGGCCGTTTTTCACGGTGCAGCCTCTTATGCGTCCTTCCCGCAGGAAAGCGGTTTCGTCCGGGTTGTAAAGCAGGTCGTACAGCAAATGGCCGGGCGTCAGCAAATCGTAGGGAATGTCGGGACTCTGTTCAACGTTCGGATACATCCCCACCGGCGTGGTGTTGACGATTACCGTGTACTGCTTCATGATTCGGGGAGTCAGTTCCCCGTAGGCGAGGCAAAATTCTTTTTTCGTGCGCGAAACAAATACGGGATCGACGCCCAGCTGCTTCAATCCGTGGAATACGGCTTTCGAAGCTCCGCCAGTACCCAGGATCAGGGCGTTGCGATGCGATTCGTCCAGCAGCGCGACGATGGACTGCTTGAAGCCGATGATGTCCGAATTGTAGCCTTTGAGTTTTCGCCGGCCAAAGCGTCCCCTTGCGAACTTGATCACATTGACTGCCCCGATCACGCGGGCGTCGTCGTCCAGGTCGTCCAGCCGTGCAATGACCTGCGTCTTGTAGGGCAGCGTGACGTTTAAACCGCAGAGCGACGGGTTTTCACGCAGGATGCCGTCCAGTTCCCTGATACTGTTTATCTGAAAATTGAGGTACTCCGCATCCGTGTTTTCCGACATGAACTTCCGGTTGAAGAAGTCTTTCGAGAAGGAGTGTTCCAGCGGATATCCGATTAAACCGTATTTTTTTCTCATAAGCCACGCAGTTTATCCGAGGTAAGCGGTCACACGGTTTTCGATGCGCCGGAGCAGGTCGTCGGCGCCGGCTTTTACGAACGTTTCGCCGGTGATCTGCTCGAACAGCTCGATGTAGCGGTTGCTGATGCTTTCCACGATTTCCGGCGTCATGGCCGGCGCCGTTTGCCCGGCTTCGCCCCGGAAGCCGTTTTCCATCAGCCATTCGCGCACAAATTCCTTGGAGAGTTGCCGTTGCGGTTCGCCTTTGGCAAAACGCTCTTCATAGCCTTCGCGGTAGAAGTAACGCGACGAATCGGGCGTGTGAATCTCGTCGATCAGGTAGATTTTCCCGTCACGGTGGCCAAACTCGTATTTCGTATCGACCAGAATCAGTCCGCGGGCGGCAGCGATTTCCGTCCCCCGCCGGAACAGGTCCAGGGTGTATTTTTCGATTACGGCGTAGTCGGCTTCCGAAACCAGTCTCTTTTTCAGGATGTCATCCCTGGAAATATTCTCGTCGTGAGCGCCCAAAGCGGCTTTCGTGGTCGGGGTGATAACGGGTTCGGGGAACTTCTGGTTTTCCTTCATGCCGTCCGGAAGCTGCACGCCGCAGATTTCGCGCGCGCCGTTCCTGTATGCCCGCCAGGCGCTCCCACAAAGGTATGCGCGTACGATCATCTCGACCGGAAAGCCTTCGCACCGTATGCCGACCGTCACCATCGGATCGGGTACGGCTAATTTCCAGTTCGGACAGATGTCGGCCGTCGCATCCAGAAATTTGGCCGCCAGCTGATTCAGCATCTGTCCCTTGCAGGGGATGCCTTCGGGCAGTACGGCGTCGAATGCCGAAATCCGGTCGGTCGCCACCATGACCAGTATTTCGTTGCGGATATTGTACACGTCACGCACTTTTCCGTGGTATACACTTACCTGTCCCGGAAATTTATATTCCGTCCTTACTAATGCCTTTTTCATTTTCTCTGATTATTTTGTTTTTTTCTCTATTGTCGGATGAACCTGTTTTTTCATACGCTTCCACGATGCGCTGTACCAGTTTGTGACGGACAATGTCGTTTTTCGTAAACTCCACTTTCCCGATGCCCTGCACATCCCTTAATATCTGCATGGCCTGTATCAGTCCGGAGGTAGCCGTGGGGGGCAGGTCGATCTGCGTGATGTCGCCCGTGACAATCATTTTGGCATACAGTCCCAAACGGGTGAGGAACATTTTGATCTGCTGGGCGGTCGTATTCTGGGCTTCGTCGAGGATGATCACGGCATCGTTCAGCGTGCGTCCGCGCATGTAGGCCAGCGGCGCAATCTGGATGACGTTGTTCTCCATGTATTCCTTCAGTTTCACGGCCGGAATCATCTCCTGCAGGGCGTCGTAGAGCGGTTGCAGGTA
>JAISWC010000310.1 GCA_031271245.1 Tannerella sp.
GATATGGTACAGGCCAAGGCATTTGCCACGGTCGTATTCGCCTTCCAGTCCATCTGGACGGTACTGTGCGGCCTTTTCGGCATTGCCATGTTTTCAGTGAAAAGCGAAAAGAATAAGAAACAGTCATAAAATAAAAAGATATGGGAAACAGTATTTTAGAGCTAACCATCCGATGTTTGGCGCTACTTCCACGACCTCACGCAGATACCCCGTCCGACCGGCCACATGGAGGGTATTACAAAATACGTCCTGGCCTTCGGCGAGGCGCAGGGGCTGGAAACAAGGCAGGACGAAGCCGGGAATGTCCTGATTCGCAAGCCGGCCACGCCCGGCCGGGAAGACCGGAAAACCGTCATACTCCAGTCGCATCTCGACATGGTGCCGCAAAAAAACACGGCCGTGACCCATGATTTCCTGAAAGACCCGATAGACGCTTACGTCGACGGGGAATGGGTAAAGGCACGCGGGACGACACTGGGCGCCGACAACGGCATCGGCGTGGCGCTGATGCTGGCCGTGCTGGCCGACCGGTCGCTGAAGCACGGCGGGCTGGAGGCGCTGTTTACGGTAGACGAGGAAGTGGGCATGGTCGGCGCTTTCGGTCTGAAACCTCACTGGCTGCAGGGGCGTACGCTGCTGAACTGCGATTCGGAAGAGGAAGGCAGTCTGTTTGCCGGATGCGCCGGAGGAACAGACCTGAATATCACGTTCCGGTACAAAAAGGGAGCGCCGCCGATCGAAGGCGACGTGCCGGTGAAAGTGACGCTGACCGGTCTGCTGGGCGGTCATTCGGGCGTGGACATCCATCTGGGACGCGCCAATGCCAACAAACTGATGTTCCGTTTCCTGAAGGAAGCCGTACGCGATTACGGCGCACGGCTGGCCTGGGTGAAAGGCGGTTCGGCGCGGAATGCCATCCCGCGCGAGGCCGTGGCCGTCGTCACGCTGCCCAATGACAACGTGGAGGCGTTGTGGGAATTTGTGGCGGACTGCCGCGATCTGTGGCGCACGGAATATGCCGGCATCGAAACGGAAGGCATTTCCTTCGCGGCGGAGATTGCGCCCTCGCCGCCGGCGCTGATCCCGGAAGAAGTGCAGGATGACCTGATTAATGCGGTGGAAGGCTGTCAGAACGGGGTAAACGGCATGTTGCACGATTTCCCCGACACGGTGGAATCGTCGTCGAACCTGGCGATGATCGAGTCTTCCAAAGGAAAAATAGAGATTCGGATACTGGCGCGCAGCTCGTCCGAGAGCCGGAAGGAAGCCGTCTGTTCTTCGCTGGAAAGCATTTTTTCGCTGGCCGGCGCCAGGGTCGAATACGGAAATGCGTATGGCGGCTGGCAGCCCGACGTCCGTTCGCCCATCCTGCAAACCATGCGGGACGTTTACCACCGGCTGTACGGGAAAGAACCCGCCGTCAAGATTATACACGCCGGACTGGAGTGCGGCATCATTCAGGAGACGTATCCCGACATGGAGATGATTTCGTTCGGGCCGGATTTAGTCTATCCGCACTCGCCGAACGAGGCCGTGAAGATTGATTCGGTCGGGAAGGTACGGGATTTTCTGGTTGCCGCGCTGGAGGCCATCCGCTGATTCGGGATTCGGGGCCAGCTCTTTTTTCGAGACGCTTATGTTATAACGACTGAAGTACGATGCAAAAGGAAACGGTGACAGCCACCCGCGACGCCTGCATTCATATCAAGGGTGCGCGGGTCAACAATCTTAAAAATATCGACGTGGATATTCCGCGCGACCAACTTGTGGTCATTACCGGTCTGTCGGGCAGCGGGAAGTCGTCGCTGGCGTTCGACACGCTCTATGCCGAGGGGCAGCGGCGCTATGTGGAGAGTCTTTCGGCCTACGCCCGTCAGTTTCTCGGACGGATGAGCAAGCCGGAATGCGATTACATCAAGGGCATTCCGCCCGCCATTGCCATCGAACAGAAGGTGAACGTCCGCAATCCGCGTTCCACCGTCGGGACGTCGACGGAAATTTACGACTACCTGCGCCTGCTGTTCGCGCGGGTCGGGAAAACCGTTTCGCCCGTTTCGGGAGAGGAAGTGAAGAAACATCAGGTGAGCGACGTGGTGAAAACGGCGTTGAGCTATCCCGCCGGCGCCCGTCTGGCCGTTTATGCGCCCGTGATCCTCTCCGAAGGCCGCACGATGCGGGAACAGTTGGACATCCTCCGCAAGGAAGGCTATTCGCGCTTGGAAATCAACGGCGAGGTAATCCGTATCAGCGAAGCGCTGGACCGGTCTGCGCTGCCGGAAACGGGCGTGGAACTGCTGATTGACCGGCTGGAAGTGTCCGGCGACCCGCTGCTGAAAAACCGGCTGGCCGACTCCGTCGAAACGGCGTTTTACGAGGGTCGGGACATCTGCCGCCTGCGGGTCCGGCTGCCGGACGAAACGGTCGTGCATGAATTTTCAAAAAAGTTTGAAGCCGACGGCATCGTCTTTGAAGAACCTTCGGACTGGATGTTCAATTTCAACAATCCGGCAGGCGCCTGTCCCGCGTGCGAAGGCTTCGGGAAGGTGCTGGGCATTGATGAAAACCTGGTGATACCGGACAGGAGCCTGTCGGTCTACGAAGGCGCCGTCGCCTGCTGGAAGGGGGAAATACAGGGCGAATGGCAGCGCGAGTTCATCCTCCGGTCGGCCGGACACGGTTTCCCGATGCACCGTGCGTATGCAGACCTGACCGAAGCCGAAAAATCCCTGCTGTGGCACGGAGCCGAAGATGTGCAGGGCATCGACGACTTCTTCCGGTATGTCGAAAACAATCTTTACAAAATCCAGTACCGCGTGTTGCAGGCGCGTTACCGGGGCAAGACGACGTGTCCGTCCTGCCGCGGCAGTCGCCTGAAAGCCGGTGCGCTGTACGTCAAAGTCGGAGGCCGGTCGATTGCCGAATGGGTGAACATACCCGTGAACGAACTGAAAATCTTTTTTGATCAGCTGCAACTGAACGAAACGGATACCGTCGTCGCCAAACGGCTGCTGACCGAAATCGGAAACCGGATACAATACCTGCTCGACGTGGGACTGGGTTATCTGACGCTCGACCGGCTGTCGTCCACGCTCTCCGGCGGCGAGAGCCAGCGGATCAACCTGGCCACATCGCTGGGAAGCAGCCTGGTCGGGTCGCTCTACATCCTCGATGAACCGAGCATCGGCCTGCATCCGCGC
>JAISWC010000032.1 GCA_031271245.1 Tannerella sp.
CATGCCCCGACGATGTCCAACCCGCATCCCCTGCCCGACGAGATTATCGGGAAAACCCTCGAAGTGGATAAAATGAGCCGCGAAGCCAACGTCTACCACTGGCAGCAGTTGCTGAATCCTTTGGTTGAGCATCTGAAAGAATACATCGGCGATTCGTTTACCTTTATCCACATCGACAGTTACGAAGCCGACGACCAGGACTGGACACCGGCGTTCCGCAACGAATTTATCCGTCTGAAAGGATACGACCCGCTTCCATGGATTGCATTGCGGCTTTCGGTCGGGAAACGGGACGACCTGGATGTGTTTGCCGCGGACTACAAAGAGGTGGTTAACCGCCTTTTCATCGACAGCGGCTGGGCGGTAGCCAAAGAGATGATACACCGGGCGGGATTGCAGTTCTACTGGGAGCCGTACACCGGTCCGTTCGACCACTACGAATCCGTATCGCTGGCCGACGTGCCGATGAACGAGTTCTGGACCGGCGGAAGCGGCGCCATCGGAAGGACAACGGTTTTGGCGGCAAAACATTACGGGAAACGGATTGTCGCGGCGGAAGCCTTCACCGGACGCCCGGAAATCAGCCATTACACGGAAGACCCGGCTTTTCTGAAACATTCGGCCAATGGCAGTTTCGTTTCCGGCGTCAACTGGATGTTTCTGCATCACTGGGTACACCAGCCGTTTGATGACAGGTACCAGCCCGGAATGGGCATGGGATGGTGGGGGACGCATTTTGGCAGGCACCAGCCCTGGATTAAACCCGGCAAAGCGTTCTTCACCTACCTTGCACGCTGTCAGATGCTGCTTCAGCAGGGGACTTACATTGAATCGAAAAAGGACATGGTACAGCGTCGCACGCCCGAAGCGGAACTGTTTTTTGTCATTAATCCGGGCGGCGAAGTAAAAACGACCTACGCTTTCCCTGTCAAAAACCGTGTTCCGGAACTCTGGGATGCCTGCAATGGAACGATTCGCCGGACAACACACTGGCGCGAACAGGATGATTCTGTTTATGTAGATTTGAATCTTCAACCCGACGAGTCCGTATTTGTGATTTTTCCACACCGGAAAGGCAACTATTCCCTGCTGCCCGAAACAGAGGTTTTGAGTGAAATATCCGTTCTCGTGACCGGCGCATGGAGCGTATCTTTTGAACCCAAATTAGACAAACCGTTCAGACGGACTTTTCCTGCCCCGGTCGATTTGAGCAGGCAAAAGGATGATGCTTTGAAATATTTTTCCGGAACGGCGAAGTATGAGAAAAACATTCGCATAACGTCTGCCGAACTGGGCAAAGGCAAACAAATCGTACTCGATCTGGGCGAACTGCACGACATCGCCGAACTGGAAATCAACGGGCAGCACGCCGGCGTACTGTGGTCGCCGCCCTACAAAACCGACATTACGCCCTTCCTGAAACCCGGCGCCAATAAAATCGCCGTTTACGTAATGGTCAACTGGGCAAACCGGCTGATTGGCGACGAACAGTATCCGCCCGATTTCGAGGGAACCGACCGCGGCGAGAAAATGGGACGCGCAATGAAAGCCTATCCCGACTGGTTCATCAACAGTCAGCCGCGACCGTCGCAGGGCAGGAAAACGTTTAACATCTGGTATTATTTCCGGAAAGATTCGCCGCTACAACCGGCAGGTTTAATCGGACCGATACGGATCATCCGGCAGACAGTGAAGTATAACTGACATTTATTATTATATTTCCTCTGTAAAAAAACTGTTTTTCATTGCATGTGCTTGGAAATTCCGTGATTTTCATATAATTTTGCAGCACATATTAAAATCAGGAAACAATGAAAAAGCAAATCAAACTGTTTTATCTGAAGAGTTGTCCGTATTGCCGGCAGGCCTTCGGATTTATCGACGAACTGAAACGGCAGGAGGCGTACAGGGACATTGAAATCGAGCTGATAGAGGAATCCGAACAGCCGGCAATTGCCAGCGGGTATGACTATTACTACGTCCCGACGTTCTACGTGGACGAAGTGAAAAGGCACGAAGGCGCCGTCACGCGCGATCAGGTGGAAGCCGTCTTTAGGGAAGCCCTGTCTCGGGACGGCGCCGGCGAGTAGGTTTTACTGCGGGAGACGTCCGAACCGTATCTTCGCGCGGCAGATGGATTTCCCTTCGTTGCAGATGGTCGCCGTGTATTCATCTTCCGCGGTTACTTTTTTGTGGAGCAGGAGGTGCATCCCGTAGCGCCCTTCGGCCTGGTAGACGATTTCGAAACGGACAACCGAACGGGTGCGGTACGTTTCGATGTCGAACAAGTCGAGGATGGATTCGATGTACTTGATGCTGTTGAGATGGCCGTTGATGTCCAGGTCGCTGTATTTGACGGTGTAGGGGATGCCTTCGGTATCCTTTTCCGCCGGTTCGGGCGAGGTGAAGGTCACGGGACAGTCGCGTTCCACGAGGTAGTCCGCCAGCCCGAAGTGGCTCAGCGAGACGGGACGGCGCGTCTCCCGGTCGATGGCCGCCCAGACCGAACGGGCGTAGCCGAGCGTCTCGCCCTGCAGCGTTGCGATTTCGAAACAGCGGAACGTGAAAATACGTTCCACCTGTTGTACCCACGTGAGAATCCGCAGCGGTTCGGCCAGCCGTCCGGGGTCGGTCAGTTCGACGGCCAGTTTCGAAAGCACCCAGGCAGCCCTGCGCTCGACCATGTCGTCGAAGCCGAAGCCGCGACCGGCGGCGTGGAGCGTGGCGGCATGGAGCAGGTAGTTGCCCAGCGCCGGCAGCGGCAACTGACCGCGGAAATCCAACAGGTGACTGTCGGTGCGGTATTCGTAAGTTCCTGTCCTATTATCCATTGTTTCGCCTGATTTTCCGTTCCATGGCGGCCAGCATGTCGCTCAGCCGCTCAACCCTGCTCTTTGTAATCGCTATCCTTCCGGAACGGATGAACTGCAGCACGCCGACCGTCCGGCTCAGTTCCCGGAAAAGCGCCTGCGTCTCGCGGTAGTGCCCGCTTTTCTCGAGCACGACGCACGATTCGTTGATTTCCAGTACGCGCGCATCGTACTTACGGATAAGCTCTTCCACCGAACCCATCTTCAGGAAAGCGTCCGTGCTGAGTTTGTAGAGCGCGATTTCCTGGTGCACCAGGTCTTCGTCCGTATTGTAGTATGCCTTCAAGACATCCACCCGCTTGTCAATCTGTTTCACGACCTTGTCTATCATGCCGGCGTCGGCAAAGGTCGTGATCGTAAACTTGTGGATGCCTTCGATGGCCGAGGGAGAAACGGACAGGGTTTCGATGTTCAGCTGCCGCCGCGTAAAGATGATGGCAATCTGGTTCAGCAGCCCTACCGCATTCTCCGAAAAGATAATCACCGTATACAGTTTTTTGTCCATGCCTGTGTTCATTTGTTCCATATCAGTAAATCATGTTTGTCAGGGTGGCTCCGGCCGGCACCATCGGGTAGACCATCCCGCAGGGTTCCACCTCGGCCACCAGCATGTAGGGGCCGTCACAGTCCAGCATTTCGCGGATGGCGTCGTTCAGTTCTTCCCGCCGTTCCACCCGGCGGGCGCCCAACCGATAGGCTTTCGCGACGGCGACGAAATCCGGATTCTCCATGACCGTCTCCGAATAGCGTTCGCCGAAAAACAGTTCCTGCCACTGGCGCACCATTCCCAGGTAGTGATTGTTCAGGAGGATGATTTTCACGTTCAGGTTTTCCTGCATGAGGGTGCCCAGCTCCTGGATCGTCATCTGCAGTCCGCCGTCGCCGGCAAACAGGCATACCGTGCGGTCGGGGGCGCCTATCCTGGCGCCGATGGCGGCAGGCAGGCCATAGCCCATCGTGCCCAGTCCGCCGGAAGTGACTACGCTGCGCGTGTGGCTGTACCTGAAATAGCGGACACCCATCATCTGGTTTTGCCCGACGTCGGTCACGAGGACGGCTTCGTGGCCGGTCGCTTCGGACACCCGGTGCACCACTTCGCCCATCCGCAGAGGGCCGGACGCGGGGTGCGTCTCCGGTTGAATCACCTTCTCGTCCTCTTCCCGCTCGTCCGCCTCAAACGACGCTATCCAGGCCGTGTGCGTGGCCGGGCGCAACAACTGCGTCAGCGCCGCCAGCGTATCCCGGACGTGTCCCAGTACGGGCACGTCGACCGGCACGTTTTTCCCGATTTCGGACGGGTCGATGTCGAGGTGAATGATTTTCGCCTGCCGGGCATACGTCTTCAAATCGCCCGTCACCCGGTCGTCGAAACGCATCCCGACGGCAATCAGCACGTCGCACTCGTTCGTCTTTCGATTCGGACCCAGGTTCCCGTGCATGCCCAGCATCCCCTTGTTCAGTCGGTGGGCGGAGGGAATAGCCGAAAGTCCCAGGATGGTCGATCCGAAGGGGATGTCGGCTTTCTCCAGCAAAGCGGTCAGCGCCTGCTCGGCGCCGCCCAGTATCACGCCCTGCCCTACCAGGGCAAAAGGTTTTTCCGCCCGGTTAATCCATTCGGCCGCTTCCGCGATCCGTTCAGGCTCCGGGTCGGGGACGGGCTGATAACTCCGTATGTAGTTCACCGGCTGAAAGGCATAGTCGACCTCTCCCACCTGTGCGTCCTTGGACAAATCAATCACGACCGGCCCGGGACGTCCCGTCGAGGCGATGTAGAACGCCCGCGAGACCGCCCACGCGATTTCTTCCGCCTTGCGCACCTGATACGTCCACTTGGTGACGGGCATCGTGATTCCCATCACGTCCACTTCCTGAAAAGCGTCCGTTCCCAGCAGGGGCGAAGGCACCTGACCGGTAATCACCACCATCGGCGTACTGTCGATCATGGCGTCGGAAATACCGGTAACCGTATTCGTGGCGCCGGGGCCGGAGGTCACCAGCACCACACCCACCCTGCCGCTCACGCGGGCATAGCCCTGCGCCGCATGGGTGGCGCCCTGTTCGTGACGCACCAGCACGTGTCGCAGCCGGTCGCGGTAATTGTATAAACAGTCGTAAATCGGGATGGCCTGTCCGCCGGGATATCCGAAAATCGTATCCACTCCCTCGGCAATCAGCGCTTTCAGCAGCGCTTCCGATCCGCTTATTCGATTTGTTTCGCAGTCTGTTTCCATAGCTGTTTCTTTTACTGTCAACGGAAATTAAATGATTCTTACGCCGCCCCTGTCGGCCGAAGCCACCATACAGGCATAGGCCTG
>JAISWC010000070.1 GCA_031271245.1 Tannerella sp.
TACATTTGGTCGCGCCGACTGTCAAAACCCTTATTCATCCCAGGTTCCCTTAGTAGCATTGGAGTCCTCTCTTTCCCGACCCTTATTTATCTTATTTTTGTGTGAATGGAATAAGGGAAATAAGGGGAGAACTGAAGGGGGGACTCGCGGGCTACTAAGGGAACTTGCCGAAAATAAGGGTTTGCTAATATCCATCCTGTTTCGTGACCATTTGAAATTCACCCGATGATTTGAGAAAAAAACCGGCATCGGGTACATAACCGAGGCTTGCAAGCAGGCAGGTATATCGCAAAGCCTCTTTGACAGGGCAAGGAGGAACAGGAGCGAAGGAAGAGTGCTTACGAGAAAGCAAACAGAGTTGCTCTCAACGTATCGCGAGTTGATGGAAGAGGCTGAACGAAAATTGGAGGCTATACAATACTGTCGCCACTTTCCCCGAAAAGTTAGACCCGCGTTATCAGGGAGAAGCCGGTAATAATTATCATGTACGCATCGAAGACTGCCGTATCAAACATACTTAGAATCCGCTCCGGATTGTAATCTTCCGAAACCCGAACACTCGGCGATACCTACAAGTAGGTATTTCCTTCATTAAAAATGGTCATAGATAGTGATTGTATCCGCAGCGTAATACGTCTAACTTTGTCGGTTGAAAAAGGCCTGTTTGCAAGGCAATATTAGAACGTTGAGAATATGAAGAAAAGACAGTTCCTGTCTATCGGAACAGGATTGATTTGCATGTGTATGGGGCTTTCGGCCCGCGGTGGCAGCGAAGGCGAACGGACGGTCATTGAGTCTGCCGAAGCGGCGGAAGCAGGCAGGGCGGCAGTCCCGATCGTGTCGCGTCTGCAACTGGGCGGTTACGGCGAGGCGGTAGCCCAGCGCATGTTTTACAGCGACAGTCCGGCGCGTTACTGGTATCCGGGGACCAACAGGGATGCCGCGCACGGCCGTTTCGACCTCCCCCACGTTGTTTTTTATCTCAGTTATGACTTCGGTCACGGCTGGAAAGTATCCACCGAAGTGGAGTTTGAACACGGCGGCACCGGCTCGACCTACGAAATCGAGACGACCGAGGCCGGCGAATACGAAACCGAAATCGAGAAAGGCGGTGAAGTCGCCCTCGAACAGTTCTGGATTGAAAAGAGTTTCTCCCCTGCGGCCAACGTGCGCATGGGACATATCATCATTCCCGTCGGCCTGACGAACCAGCATCACATGCCCACGGAATTTTTCTCCGTTCTCCGTCCGGAAGAAGAGACGGCCATCCTCCCCAGCACGTGGCACGAAACAGGCGTCAGTTTCTGGGGACGTACCGGGGCGTGGCGTTACGAGGCGCAGTTCATCTCCGGCCTGGACGCCGAACGCTTCAGCGACGCCGGATGGATTCAGGGCGGATCGACCTCCCCGTATGAGTTCACCATTGCCAACCGTTATGCCGGCGCCTTCCGCGTGGACAACTATTCCGCGAAAGGGCTGCGCGTGGGGTTGAGCGGCTATTTCGGATTCAGCGCGAGGAACAGCCTGAAACCCGACCGCTATACGTATAACGGATCGCCCGTCAACGGTTCCGTAACCGTCGGCGCGCTGGACGCCGTGTACGACAACCATCACATACTGGCGCGCGCCAATGCCGTCTACGGTCACCTGGGTGACTCGTACACCATCTCGCGCGTCAACAAGAAAATGCCGTCCAAAAGCCCGTCAGCGCGGACGGACGTGGCTTCGGACGCGCTCAGCTGGTATGTCGAGGCGGGATATGACGTAATGTCGTTCTTCCCCGGCCGCAAGTATCGAGAGAATAAATTATATGTATACGGGCACTGCGGTTACTACAATTCAATGTACAAAACCGTCGCAAGCATCACGCCCAAACGATGGTGCGAGAAACGGATATTCAGCGCCGGACTGAACTATTTCCCGCTGCGCGACGTGGTAATCAAGGCCGAATATCAGTTCCGGCAGTTCGCGGCGCCGTACAACAACGAGCCAACCCTCTCGCTGGGCATTGCCTATTCGGGGCTTTTTCTTTGACAGACAATATCTATTAATAACTCAATAAAGTAACTATCAATTAATAACTCAATAAAGTAACAAGCAATTATGAAGAAATTATTTTGGAACATTATGTTCATTATGGCAATCCTGCTGCCGGTTGCCGGCATGTTTTCGTGTGAAAAGGACAAGGGCGGCGACGATGGCGGAGTAACGAACAACGATGAACTGTATCAGTCCATTCTCAGTTCGTACATCGAATCGACCATTATTCCCACGTACAAGTCACTGGCTGAAGCCGCGCTCGAGATGCGCACCGCCAACGAGAAGCTGAAAAGCGACCCGTCGGATGCGAACATGAAAGCGGCGTCGGATGCATGGATGACGGCGCGCGTGGCCTGGGAAATCAGCGAAGCGTTCCTTTTCGGCCCCGTGGGCGAACAGGCGCTGGATATTGACGGACACATCGATTCCTGGCCGCTGGAGCTGGACCAGATACTGGAAACGCTGAATCAGGAAGCGGCCGACCTCACGGGCGAGAAGGCCTGGGCGGAACTGGATGCCGAGGTCATCGGCTTCCACGTTACCGAGTACCTCCTCTATCGCGATGGGCAGACGCGCCCGGTGGGCGACCTGTCGGAAGCGGAACTGAAATACCTCACGGCGGCTACCGACGCCCTGGTTTGGGACTGCGTACTGGCCTACGTGGCCTGGGTAGGCGAAAATGCAGTAGCGGCGGACATACGCGCCGTATTCAACGAAAACTCCGACATAAAGGCGCATTTGGATGCCAATGCCAGCTACAGGGAATTTGCCAAAAAACTGTCTCCCCAGTCGACGGGCGGCAACTACACATCGTGGGCTGACGCGCTGAGCGAAATCGCCGTCGGCGCTGCCGAAATCGCCGGCGAGGTGGGTGCAACCAAGATTGCCGAACCCTACGAAAATCACCGGACGGAAGATGTGGAATCATGGTATAGCTGGCATTCGCTGGACGACTACCAGAACAACATCCTCAGCATCAAGAACGCCTATCTCGGCGGCATGGCCGACAATTCGCGCACGACCGTCTGCCTGAGCGCCTACATCGCCACAGTGAATGCTGCCCTCGACCGCGACATCAAGGCCAAGATAGAAGACTGCTTGACGAAGATTAAAGCCATCGGGACGGGCGGGCTGTCGTTCTACGAAGTCGTGCGCGACCAGATCAACGGTGAGCAGGTCGATGCGGCGGTCGAAGCGTGCATCGACCTTCAGGAACTGTTTGACCGTATCCCGGAAATAATCGAATAACAGTCA
Organism: Tannerella sp.; assembly: GCA_031271245.1. GTDB lineage: Bacteria > Bacteroidota > Bacteroidia > Bacteroidales > Tannerellaceae > Tannerella. Next base: position 3,295 of record JAISWC010000070.1, read on the forward strand.
ACGGGAGCACGGTAAATACACCAGGTTATAACTAACGCTGTGACCTGGCAAGTAACAACAACGCTATACACCGATGATATGCAAGATATACGAATGCTATATTCAGGAATACGAAACAAATAACATATAATGACTGGAAAAGTACGTAAATCCGATAAAGCGGCAGGGTGTCGGCGTCACTTTCCCCTCTTGAGAGGGGGTAGGGGGTGTGTTATTTGAATGACAATGATGAATCATTCATCGTTGTCATTCAAATCCCCGTGTATTTCATTTTAAAAATAAGGTATGAAAAGATTCACTTCAACACTCATTACAACGCTGCTGCTGGTTATGGCGGCAGCCTGTTCGGACGAGCCGGATTTAAAACCGGTGCCGCCGGACAGCGAATATGGCGAAGAATGGTATGCCGGCGGCGAGAACGGTACCATCTTCAACGCCACTGCACGCGCCTACAAGCAACCCGTGCAGCCCATCAACGACGATCCCGCGCTCTACCGCCAGTTCATGCGCGGCGAGGAACTGGCCGCCAAGAGTTTTGTCTCGGCTGGCGAAACGGGCTATTCCGGTCTCGGTCCGGTATACATCCGCAAATCCTGCGTCGCCTGCCATCCCAGCTACGGCGGACACAGCAAGCGGGTCGACAAGTTTGACACCAGCGACAGCCGCAACGGTTATCTGCTGATGATCTACGATCCGGCCTCGCCCACGCTGGCGCTGGCCACGAAGTATTTCACCGGCATGACCCAGACACGCGCCATCGCCCCCTTCAAGCCGCCCATCGACGAATCGGGCATCCACCTGACGTGGAACGAATACGTCGACGAACACGGCAACCGCTACGGGGACGGTACGCCCTACAGCGACGGCTACAGCTATGCCGGCACGCTGATCTACCCGACCGTCGAAGTCGAGCAGAGCGCCATTCTCTTCCCCGACTTCGACATGAGCCGGCACGCCGCTTCCATCGAAGCCACCATCGGCATCTACGGCGTCGGGCTGCTCGACGCCATTGCCGACGAGGATTTGCGGGCGCAGTACGACGAGGAACAGGCACGCGGCTACTGCCCGGGCATCATTGGCGCCGACATCGACGAGACCGGCCTGAATCCCTACTTCCCCGGCAAGCATCCCGGACGTTTCACCTACCTTTGTACCCGTGCGACGCTGGACAACGGACCGGGCGCAAACGCTCTCTGGAACATCACCAATGTGACACGTCCCGACCGGCGGTATCACTACATCACCGCGGAATATGCCAGTGTCATGTCCGCGGATGCCGACGTACAGGCCACGCTGAACAGGACGGCGGAGGAAATTAAGGCCGACCTGATGTCCACTCAGTTGGAACCGGAAATGACGATGGAAGATTTCGACGCCTTTATGGTATGGCACCGTGGCATTGCCGTGCCGGCCGCGCGCAACTTCGACGACGAAACTGTACAGCACGGTCGCTCGCTCTTTTACGACACCGGCTGCACGGCCTGCCACCGTCCCTCGTGGACGACTCGCGCCAGTTACACGCCGCTGCCTGCCCTGTCGAACCAGAAGATTTATCCCTACACCGATCTGCTGCGCCACAACCTGGACATGAAGGAACCGGGACGCGTCCGCGTATGCCGCACGACGCCCCTGTGGGGACGCGGTCTCCTGCCCGTCACCTCGGGACACTCCGATATGCTGCACGACCTGCGCGCCCGCAATTACGAGGAAGCTATCCTCTGGCACGGCGGCGAAGCCAAAAGTGCCAAAGAAAAGTTCCGCGCCATGACGAAAGCCGACCGCCAGGCGCTGATCAGATTCCTGGAAGCGATTTGAGCACTGTCCACGAATTACACGAATTTCCACGAATTATTGTGGGAAAAATTCGTGGAAATTCGTGTAATTCGTGGACTTTAAACTTTATGTCGGGCAGGAGATAAAAATTTTTTCGTATCTTGCAAGCCGATTTTTTAATGATAAAGAAAAGAAGATATGAAAACAGATATTGAAATAGCCCGTTCCATACGGATGCAACCGATCACGTCCATCGCCGAACGGTTGGGCATCGACACGGAGGATTTGGAACTTTACGGAAAATATAAAGCCAAAGTGCCCCTGTCGTACAAGTCCGCCCCGCCGCGTTTCCGCGACCCGAAACTGATTCTCGTTTCCGCCATCTCGCCCACCCCGGCGGGCGAAGGCAAAACAACCGTTTCCATCGGCCTGTCGCAGGCCCTGAACCGCCTCGGCCGGCAAGCCAGCGTTGTTCTGCGCGAACCGTCGTTAGGCCCCGTCTTCGGCATCAAGGGCGGCGCAACGGGCGGAGGCTATTCGCAGGTGCTCCCGATGGAAGACATCAATCTCCACTTCACGGGCGATTTTGCCGCCATCGAAAAGGCGCACAACCTCCTGGCAGCGCTGATAGACAACAATATTCAAAGCAAAAATCATTCCCTCAACCTGGATCCGCGTACCATTTCGTGGAAACGGGTGATGGACATGAACGACCGTTCGCTGCGGAAACTCGTGGCCGGACTGGGTGGAACGACTTCCGGCATTCCGCGCGAAACGGGCTTCGACATCACGGCCGCCTCCGAGGTGATGGCCATCCTCTGTCTGGCCAGCGACATCCGGGATTTGAAGGAACGCCTGGGAAATATTTTCATCGGTTATACGTATGACAGAAAACCCATCCATGCACGCGACCTGAAAGCGCATGGCGCCATGGCCGTCCTGCTCAGGGACGCCATCAAGCCCAATCTGGTGCAGACGATGGAGGGGACGCCCGCCTTTATTCACGGGGGGCCGTTTGCCAACATCGCCCAGGGCACCAACTCGGTGATTGCAACCAAAACGGCGCTGGCGCTGAGCGAATATACGGTGACCGAAGCTGGTTTCGGGTTCGACCTCGGTGCGGAAAAGTTTCTGGACATCAAATGCCGGGTAGCCGGACTGACACCCAATGCGGTGGTGCTTGTGGCAACGGTACGCGCCCTGAAATATCACGGTGGGAAATCGCTGAAAACAATCGCCGAACCCGATTTGGACATGCTCCGCAAAGGCATCGGGAATCTCCAGAAACACATCGAAAACATCAAGATTTTCAATCTGGCGCCGGTGGTCGCCATCAACCGCTTCGCAACCGACACGCCGGAAGAACTTGATTTCATCAGGCGTTTCTGCGAAGAGACGGATGTGCCCGTATCCATCACCGACGTGTGGGGAAAGGGTGGCGAGGGGGCGCTCGAACTGGCCGGGATGGTTGTCCACAGTTCGACGACCTGCTGTACGAAGTTCTGCCCACTCTACGAACTGGACGAAAGCATCGAACGGAAAATCGAAACCATTGCGCGAACCATCTACGGCGCCGAAGCCGTGGACTACACCCCGAAGGCCAGAGGCCATCTGCTGAAGATTAAAGACCTGGGTCTGGAAGGGCTGGCCATCTGCATGGCGAAAACGCAAAAGTCGCTGTCCGACAATCCGGAATTGCTGGGACGCCCGAAAGACTTTATCATCACCGTACGGGAAATCGAGATTGCCGCCGGAGCCGGTTTCCTGATCCCTATCACCGGCGACATCATGCGAATGCCCGGCCTGCCCGAAAGCCCGGCCTCCGAACGCATCGATATCGACAGCGAAGGAAATATTACAGGGTTATTCTGAAGAAGATGAACGGACCGGAACAGTTATACCAATTGCTGGCGGAGCTACAGATTCAGTTCGAATATGTGGAACATCCGCCCGCACCGACCATCGAAATCGCCAAACAGTATTGGGCGGGACATGATGCCCGGCATTGCAAGAACCTGTTTTTCCGCAATCACAGGGGAAACCGGCATTACCTGGTCATTCTGGACTGCGATTGCGAGATGGATATTCACGGCATTGAGAAACAACTGCATCAGGGGAAGCTGAGCTTTGCTTCCGAACAGCGCTTGATGAATTATCTGGGCGTAACGCCCGGTTCGGTCACACCTTTCGGCCTGATAAACGACCGGGAACATCATGTACAGGTCTTTTTGGACAGGCATCTCCGTCATGCCGAACGGCTGAGTTTCCATCCGTGCATCAATACGGCGTCGCTGATTCTCTCAAATGCCGATTTCATCAAATTCATGACCCGTATGCAAAACCGGTTTGAATGGATGGATGTGTATCGGTCATAAGGAGCAGATCGTCGGGACGGCAGGATAAGACGGTTACATGCTTTCTTTTCAACGGTTCGGCCGTTTTCCCGGTTTGAAAAGCCATTGCTTGATCCGGTTGATTCCCCAGGAGACAAGGATGGGTTGGGCAATTTCCCGGACGACAGGCCATAAGGCTTTGGCGATCGAAAGCATATCGACCGGATTGAAGCCGGATAAAACCGACGGCGCTGCACCCGTTTTTACCGGTGTGGCGTTGGTCGGTTTACTTTTTCCCGTACCGGGAGCGATCAGCCACGACACCCCGGAAAGCAACAGGCTCCCGGCGTTATCGCGGAGGCGGGAAAAGTCTTCATTCAGTTTCTGTTCCCGTATCCGGCATTGTTCCTGCAGGAGGGCTTTGCGTGCCGACAGCAGTTCCTGCGGAGTTTTCTTCGCTGGTTGCTTCATTGTTGTTGTTTTCGTTAGCGGTGAGGGCGGAAATGACGGTATTCAGGATCATCGTCCGTAACTTTTGCCTGTAGAAGAAG
>JAISWC010000079.1 GCA_031271245.1 Tannerella sp.
GAATTTACGCAGATAGACTGCGAGATGAGTTTCGTGGAACAGGACGACGTGCTGAACGTGTTCGAAGGCATGTCGAAGCATTTGTTTCGGAGCATCCGGGGCATTGAAATCGGCGAGTCTTTCCCGCGCATGACGTGGGCGGACGCCATGAAATATTACGGTACGGACAAGCCGGACATCCGGTTCGGCATGACGTTCGTCGAACTGCACGACCTCCTGAAGGGACACGGCTTTCCGGTCTTCGACAGTGCGGTTTACATCGGCGGTATCTGTGCGGAAGGCGCCGCCGGCTACACCCGCAAGCAGCTGGATGCACTGACCGACTTCGTCAAACGTCCGCAAATCGGCGCCAAAGGTCTGGTTTACGCCCGCGTGGAAGCGGACGGCACGGTCAAATCCAGCGTGGACAAATTCTATTCACAGGAAATCTTGCAGCAACTGAAAATTGCCTTCGACGCCAAACCGGGCGATCTGATCCTGATTCTCTCCGGCGACGACGTGGCGAAAACACGCAAACAACTCGGCGAACTGCGTCTCGAAATGGGCAACCGGCTGGGACTTCGTGACCGGAATGCCTTCGCCTGCCTGTGGGTGATCGACTTCCCGCTGCTGGAATGGAGTGAGGAAGACGGCCGCTATTACGCCATGCATCATCCGTTTACCTCGCCCAAGCCGGAAGACGTCCATCTGCTGGACGCCGACCCCGGAGCCGTTCGCGCCAATGCCTACGACATGGTCATCAACGGCGTGGAAGTAGGCGGTGGCTCCATTCGTATCCACGACAGCGCGCTGCAAAACAGGATGTTTCGTCTGCTGGGCTTTACCGGCGACGAGGCGCAGGCGCGTTTCGGCTTCCTGCTGAACGCCTTCCGCTACGGCGCACCTCCTCACGGCGGCATCGCGTACGGGCTGGACCGCTGGGTATCGCTCTTTGCCGGACTGGATTCCATCCGCGACTGCATCGCCTTCCCCAAGAACAATGCCGGCCGCGATGTAATGATTGATGCGCCTTCGGCCATCGACCCGGCGCAGCTGGAGGAACTGAACCTGTCCGTTCTTCCTCCGCGATGAAATGATTCATTCGGCGTCAAATTCCTTCTCTCCAATCCACGAGACCGTGTATTGGGCGTCCTTTTCGCGGGGGGCGTCCACTACTTCGAAATGTCCGGCGATGCCTGTTTCCCGGCATGTTTCCCCGAAATGGCACAGGGCAATGCCGAGGTCTATGGACGAAAAACCGTATGAAAAGGTCCGGTAAAAATGCAGTGCGTGGCCGTCCAGCGTCACACGCCAGGATTGTTTGTTGTTGGCCGACGGAGCCAGGCGAACCATCTCCAGCGGCAAGGCGTAAATCCCCGCAGCCTCTTCGGTCAGCGGCGTCGAGAAATTCCCGTGAAAGAAATTCGCTCCAAACGGCTTGCGCGAACGGTGATTCTTCTCCGCGCCCACAATCCAGGTCTCGACAAACCGTTTCCTTTCACTTGCATAGCCCACGGGAGAAACGATTTTCAGCTGCTCGTCCGGCGCCAGTTCCACCTGCCGGCCAAAATCTTTCCGGCTGAACGAACCTCCCAGCCAGCAGGTTCCCAGACCCAGTCCGGTACAGTAAAGTATGACCTGTTCAAACAGCCAGGCAGCGCCTTCTTCGGCCAGCGTCCCTTTCCTGTGTATCAGAATAAGAAAATCCCTTGCCCCGCCAATCCAGCCGTAAGTTCCCAGTTTCACGGGTTTGACATCGCCGGACAGGGCATGAATCAGCCGGATACGCGCCTTTACGCCGAAAGGCGCCTGCAGTCCGGCAATACAGTTTTCAATCAGGCCGGCATGTTCACTGCTCAGCGCTTCACCGGTATAGCTGCGGACAGAGCGGCGTTGACGGATGGTTTCGATTATTGACATAGCACACACAAAATGAATAATTTCCGCACAAAGATACAAGAAAAAAAATGTTCATACAAACGGTTTTTTTGAGAGATAGATGTTATTTTTCCGTAAAACGGATGATTTTGTTTTTTATTTCAATGGAATAGTGCTACTTTTGTCACGCTTAATTCACTTAATTTACAAACATGAAATATCCGAAGTTATTGAAGTGAGGATATGATTAATTTTACAGAGTCATTATGAATAAAACAGATTTAATTAGCATCGTTTCGGCTAAAGCCGAAATCAGCAAGACAGTCGGAAAAAAAACCGTAAATGCACTTTTTGATGCAATTTACGAAGAGATTGAAAAAGGTGGCAAAGTGAGTGTTCTGGGATTTGGAACTTTTTATGTAGCTCAAAAGGCTGCCCGTAAAGGAATCAATCCTGCGACTAAAGCTGTCATCCAGATTCCGGCCCGTAAAGTTGCCAAGTTTAAAGCAGGTACAGAGCTGCTTAGACGTGTCAAGTAAGAAGGATTTTTTCCTGTCTGACTCCGATGTGTCAAAAAGTTCAATGTGTCAAACATGGCTTTTTGACACATTTTTTTTTGAAGTGTCCACGACACACAAATTTCCACGAATTCATAGAAAAAAATTCGTGGAAATTCGTGTCATTCGCGGACAAACCTTCCTCAGTTACCGGATTACGATCTTATGACGGGTACCGTTGCCGTTCAGCCGGACGATGTAGATGCCCTGCGGGAGGGTGATTTCCGTCCGTCCGGCGGCCACCGTCTGCCGGGTGTGCAGATGACCGGCTATCGTATAAATCTCCAGTTCGGCCGCTTCGGTGACCTGCACGTGCAGCCGGCTGCCGTCGGCCCACAGCACGTGAACCCGGTCGACCGACCCGCTGCCGGTGGTCACCTGCAC
>JAISWC010000080.1 GCA_031271245.1 Tannerella sp.
ATCTGTTATAGAATCGGCACAAAAGTATAAAAAATAATTCATATCTTTGCCGGCAGATTGAATAAAAATGGATAATTACATCGTTTCAGCAAGAAAATACCGTCCGGCGACCTTTGGCAGCGTCGTGGGACAAAAATCGTTGACTACCACGTTGAAGAATGCCATTCAAAGCAACAAACTGGCACATGCCTATCTGTTTTGCGGTCCTCGCGGCGTGGGCAAGACTTCGTGTGCGCGTATTTTTGCCAAGACGATCAACTGCATGAACCTGACGCCCGAAGGCGAAGCCTGCAACACGTGCGAATCCTGCCTGTCGTTCATCGAACAGCGTTCGCTGAACATCCATGAACTGGATGCCGCTTCCAACAACTCGGTGGAAGACATCCGCTCCCTGATCGACCAGGTGCGCATCCCGCCCCAAATCGGCAAATACAAGGTGTATATCATCGACGAGGTGCACATGCTGAGCCAGGCCGCTTTCAACGCATTCCTCAAGACGCTGGAAGAACCGCCGCGCCATGCCCTGTTTATTCTGGCCACCACGGAAAAGCATAAAATCCTGGCCACCATCCTGTCGCGCTGTCAGGTATACGACTTTTCGCGCATTGCCGTGTCCGACACGGTCGCACACTTGCAGTATGTCGCTTCGAGCGAAGGCGTCACGGCCGAACCGGAAGCGCTGAACATCATCGCCCAAAAGGCCGACGGCGGAATGCGCGACGCCCTGTCCGTCTTCGACCAGATCGTCAGCTATACCGGCGGCAACATCACCTATCAGGCCGTGATCGAGAACCTGAATGTGCTTGATTACGAATATTATTTCCGGATCACGGAGGCCGTGCTGAAAGGCGAAGTCCGTACCTGTTTGCTGATTCTGAACGAGATTCTCGAAAAAGGATTTGAAGGGCAGCATATCATCACCGGACTGGCATCGCATTTCCGCGACCTGCTGGTTTGCAAAGACGAAAGTACGCTGCTGCTGCTTGAAGTGGGCGCGTCCATCCGCGAACGGTACAGGGAAATGGCAAAACAATGTTCCGGCCGGCTGCTCTTCCAGGCGATTGAACGGGCCAACGAATGTGACCTGCATTACCGCGAAAGCCGAAACAAACGGCTACTGCTCGAACTTACCCTGATACAACTTTGTCAATTGACGGAAACCGGCCAAACAACGCCGGACGATAAAAAAAAAACCTGATTCGGCCGCTGCCTGAGGCTCCGGCAGCCGCTACCGTTCCGAATCCGGCCGTAACGGCGCCGGCCGCCGCATACGGAAGACCGGCCGCCGCCGGAGGGGACAAACCGGCCGTTTCGCCGGACGCCACCGCGTTGAACCGGGCGCCGAAAAGCACCTCACTCAACAGTCTGGTCGACCGGAAAACGGAGGAAACGCCTCCGCCTCCGCCTCCTCTGTCGCCGTCGCCCCAGGCGACGGAAAACAGACAGGAAAACAAACCATTTAACGTGGAAGATCTGCTTCATTGCTGGGATACGTATGCCGAAAGCATCGAAAAGGAAATCCATCTGAAAAATACGATGCTTTCCTGCAAGCCGGTCCTGCTGGAAGATGCTCATTTTGAGGTTACGGTACACAATCCGATGCAAAAGGAAGAGTTGATCGGCCACAGTCTGCAACTGCTGAAAATGATGCGCGACCAGCTAAGCAACAGCAAAATACAAATGCATATCCGGATTGACGAGACCAACGAGAAAAAATTGGCGTATACGGATCTCGAAAAATACGAATTGCTCCACCGGATCAATCCTTTGCTCTCGAAACTGAAGGACGAATTTGACTTGTCCATTGACTGACCCGTCAGCAAAAACGAAACCATTACTGGTACGCTCGCCGGTGGAGAAAGAGGAAAAGACCGGCCGAACCCACCTGAAAATATCGCTCGAAAGCGAAGAGACCGTCCGCAATGTCCTGAATATGCCGGGAAATTTACTGAAGGGACTGGGAAAATAAACCGGACCGGAGCAGGGTACGAAAAACAAAACGTATCTTTGTCTCCGGATAAAAAAGCATCATCATCAAAATGATATTTTATGAAAAGAACAGTTCCATATCTGACCTTTTGCATCTGCTGTTTCGGGTGGCAGGGGGCAGCAGCGCAGACTGAAAAAGTGTCCGTAGCCGACTTCGGACTGAAACCCGACACGCGCGAAAACGCCGTTCCCTACGTCCAAAAGGCGCTCGACGCCTGCCGGCACAGCAAACAGGCGGTGATTGTCTTTCCCCGGGGACGTTACGACTTCTGGCCGCAACACTGTACCGAACGGACGTACTTCGAATCGAACACGACCGACATCAATCCCAAGCGGCTGGCCATACTGATTGACCGGGCCGAAGGGCTGACCGTCGACGGCGAGGGATCGGATTTCGTGTTTCACGACCGGATGCAGCCCTTTACCGTAGACCGCAGCCGCCACATCACGCTCCGCAACTTCACCATCGACTGGGACATCCCGCTCACGGCGCAGGCGCTTGTGACGCAGACCGCCGACAGTTTCATCGACTTGCAAATCAATGCGTATGAATCGCCCTTCATCATCGAAGACGGCAAACTGGTATTTGTCGGCGAAGGCTGGAAAAGTTCCTGGGGAGGCACCATGGAATTTGAGAAAGATACGCGCATCGTCACACCCCAAACCGGCGATCCGGGCTGCCTGCGTCCCCAGGGCGATTACCGGGCGGAAGAACGGGCGCCGGGACAGGTGCGCATCCATTATCCTTATCAGCGCAAACCGGCCGTGGGCAACTGGCTCGTCCTGCGTCACAGCGAACGCGACCATGCAGGGATGTTCATCGTTGACAGTCGCGACGTGCGCGTCGAGAACGTGGACATCTATCATACGGCCGGACTGGGTATCCTGTCGCAGTTCTCCGCACACCTCGCCTTCACCGGCGTAAACTGTATCCCGAACAAACGGAAAGGACGTATCCTGGCCGGACATGACGACGGCTTCCACTATTCGAATTGCAGAGGCGACGTCGTCGTAAAAAACTGCACCTTCCATGCCCTGATGGACGACCCCATCAACGTGCACGGCACTTCCGTGCGCATCCTGGAGCGAATGGACGACTATACGCTCCGCTGCCAATTCATGCACCACCAGAGCGTCGGCATGACCTGGGCGCGACCGGACGAAATGGTCGGATTCATCGAAAACGAAACGATGCAGACCGTCGGCGTCGGGATAGTGGACAGCTACCGGCAAATCGACAATGAAGCATTTGAAATCGTCTTCCGGCAAGCCGTGCCGAAACAGATTGCGGCGGGCAACGCGCTGGAAAACCTGACATGGACGTGTAACGTGTCCATCACGGATTCGCATTTCAAGAGTTGCCGGGCACGGGGGATTCTGGTCTCCACGCCGGGCAGGGTGGAGATTGTAAACAACATCTTCGAGTCGAGCGGTTCGGCCATCCTGATTGCAGGCGACGCCAACTACTGGTACGAAACGGGCGCCGTCAAGGAAGTGCTGATTACGAAAAACGTCTTCCGGGCGCCCTGCATGACATCCATGTACCAGTTCTGCGAGGGGGTTATCAGCATTTTCCCCGAAATCCCGCAAAAGACGGCCAAGACACCGCCGTTTCACCAGAACATTACCATTACGGAGAATGAATTTCATCTGTTCGACTACCCCATCCTCTATGCCCTGTCGGTGGACGGACTTGAATTTTCGAACAACAAACTGATCCGGAGTTATCGGTTTGAGCCGTTCCATCACCGGAAACACGGCTTGACGTTTGAGGGTTGCCGCCGGGTGGTCGTGAAGGGAAACACGGTCGAAGGCGACCTGCTGGGGCAAACCGTTCAACTGATCCGGACGCCGCGAAAGGAATGTAAACTCGACAGGGGAACACGGTTCGAAATCGTGCAGTAGACGGCAGAAAGCAACGCTTGCTCCGGACTTTAATGTACCGTCCCATAGGGACGGAATATGTTGCAGAACAGTCACATATTAACGACACTTCCGTGCGGCTGAAGGGACTCGAACCCCCACGCCTTTCAGCACCAGATCCTAAGTCTGGCGTGGCTACCAATTACACCACAGCCGCAGTTTGAGGGGACAAAGATAGTAAAGAAATTTAATTCTGCATGATGGCCTGCCGCATGTCACTGAACAGGTCGTCCACGTGTTCCAGTCCGACGGAGATGCGGATGGTCTGCTGGCCGATGTCCATGCCTTGGCGAACTTTTTCCGGGAAGGTGCCGAAGATGGTACTGGCCGGATGAATTGCCAGCGTCTTGTTGTCGAACAGGTTGGTTGCACGGCGAATCAGTTGCAGGCGGTCGATAAAGCGGAAACAGGCCTCGCGCGAAACCAGGTCAAAGGTAAGCATCGCACCCGGCCAGTCCCCAAATTGCGCCTGACTGACCGCATGATGCGGGTGACCGGCCAGTCCGGGATAATTGACGGACACCACTCCTTCTACCCGGGTCAGTCGTTCGGCCAGTTCGCGGCAGTTCTCCGCCGACTGACGGTAACGGACAGCCAGCGATTCCAGACCGAGTGTCTGAAAATAGGCCGCCTGCGGACTCATGTATGCGCCCAGATTGCGGTGTATTTCCCTGCGCATTTTGGTCGAAAAGGCGGAACTTTTGAACAGTCCGACTAAGGGCGCCAGTTTGGACGAGCGTCGCCAGTCAAACGTGCCGTAATCCAGCACCAGCCCGCCCAGCGAAGTGGCTCCGCCCGAAATGTATTTGGTCGACGATACGATTTCGATATCTACCCCAAACTCCCTGGCGTGGAAAACCGTAAAAGGTACAATCGTCGTGTCGGCAATCAGGGGGACGCCCTTCTCTCCGCAGATGGCCGACAATGCCCGCAAATCGGCCACTTCCATCTGCGGATTCGTAATGACTTCGAGGAAAATGGCGCACGTCTTTCCGTCAACTTGCGCATTCACTTCTTCCGGACAGGTCAGGTCGCAGAAACGCGCTTCCACGCCGAAGTCCTTCAGCGTCGTGGCCAGCAGCGAGTAGGTATTTCCAAACAGGTGAGGAGAAGTCACGATATTGCTACCCGTATACGCGATCGCCATGAACGTGTTCATGATAGCCGCCATGCCCGAACTGAACGCTACGGCATCGGCTCCGTCGGTCAGCGACTTCACCCGGTTTTCAAAATACTGCACGCTGGGGTTGCTGATGCGCGAATAGACGTGTTCCGCCGACCGTCCCGTAAAGGCGCGTTCCATCTGCGCCGCCGTCTGAAATTCATAGGCTACGGTATGGTATACGGGCATGTTGAGCGACCCGTATACATCGTCTGCCGGGAAAGGCGTATGCAGCGCCCTTGTCTCGGGAGATAATGCGGATAAAATGTCTTCTCTCATCTGAAATTTTCTGTTAGTTAGCTGTTTATTCTGATTACAGGGAATCTCTTTCCTCAATAATGGCCGCAAACTTACATGAAAATTTTCTGATAACCAACTTCCCGGCAGGAAAAATCAGGGCATACACGCGAAACCCGGGTTTCAGGCGCAGGAATCACTGCATTTCCGAGTTATTCTTTTTTAATCCTGCATCCTTAAATAGAGTTCATATTTAATAGTTGTATAAAGTGTTATTTTACATGCCTTTGCAAAATGAGATACGACAAAGTCAGAAAAAATGCCTCCGCGTGTTGAGTATAACCAGTCTGACGGTAGCGGAATTTGAGGCATTGGTGCCCACATTCAAACACTACTGGGACGAGTATTACTCGCATTATACACTCAAAGGCAAGGTGCGCGAGCGCATATCATACGGTCGCAAAACAGGAAAACGGCCACTGTTTGCCCTTCGATTGCGGAGCAGTCAATGATGTCTCCGTCACTTGCACTGTTAATCGCCTCCCGCAGGTTGCCGGAGCCGTTGTCGGCGTTGGTGGTCACGGTGACGGCGGTTTGCGCCATGGCGGTTGCCGGCATCATAAGCCCTGGCGGGGCTTTCGGGGAATAAGAGATTGCTTCATAGCCTTCCTGTTTCGCGACCAGTTGAATTGAAAATCGACGCAGTCAAATGCATCCGTTCATATTGAGATGGCCGGTACATATCCATTCACCATGGCCACTTTTTGGGTTTCAAATACGGCTTTAGCAGAGCGTATACGTTCGGCGTTTCCTTTTTTATCTTCTTCAAAAGTTGTTTGTATTCCTTTGAGGGAGCAGAAAGGTATGGCCGCAGTCGGTCGACGATTTCGTCGAAAAGCGCCCGGTAATCCCCGCCCTGACGGATGAGTTGCTCACACTGTTTTACGGTTTCAAACAGTCCGGCGAGGTCGACGGACGAGTCGGCTTCGGGTGCGGCGTCTCCGGAGGGCGAAGGCGCTGCCGGTTTGGAGAAGTCTTCATCGTAAGAATCATCGAACAACTGGCCTATTCTCTTCCATCTGTCGCGGCGTGAGGCGGAGGAAGAACCTAATTTTTTGGGCGACGACGAAATACTGTAACATGCGTGTATCTCCCTGTAACCCCGGCTTCGCGTACCGCTTTTCATCATGTCCCATCCCGCGGGTGTGTCCAGCACGATGTCCTGCAATTCCGGAATGTCGGTCAGTTTTTCGTCCCGTTCGTTCACGGCAATAAAGGCCGTGTATTTCGAATCGATCTGGTATTCCACGGCTATTTCGACGATTCGCTCCTTGTAGCCTTTGCCGTCTTCTCCCTGCCGGGCGGCGATGTACTTTTCCGCCCGCCGGATCTGCTCGGAAGCGTAAATGCGGTCGAGCGGCAGGTCCGAATGTTCCAGCGTATGCCGGGGAATGACGAAGGTATACGTTTTGTCGCCGGTTTTGCATGTGAGTTCAAAATCGTCCGTGATGCGGTCTGTTTCAATCAATACGTCATAGTATTCATGATTGAAGAGTGCGCGCGACTTTTCTATCTTGTCGAGCACGCTGTTTGTCTTCCGGTTCAGCGTGATGTCAAACAGGCTGGACGAGGACACGCGGGCGAACTGGCGGACGACCGTCTCCTGAATCATCCCGTCTCTCGCGATGAACACCGCTTTGCCTCTGCCTGCTTCGGCTATTTCCTGCAATCCCTTTTTGTTGACGGACGAATCTATTCCGAACACAAAAAGGGCGTTTTTGCCGACATGCTGCCGGACGTATCCGGCGATTTCGCTTTCGTTGCCGACCTGGCCGTCGGTAAAGAGGAAAATGATTTTTTCGCTGCCGAAGCGCTGTATGGCTTCCTTCAGCGGATGGAGAAGTTCGGTACCGCCCCGCGACCGGAGCGACCGGACGAAGGTTTTCCCCCTTTCGTAGTTTTCGGCGTTGTATTCAACCGGATTTTCGGAAAAGAATTTGTAATCGCTCTCAAACGGTATGATGTTGAACCTGTCGCCCTGCCGGAGTTGCTTCAGGCACCTGACTGCGGCTTCTTTCGTCTGTTTGAGCTTGAATCCTTCCATCGACCCCGAAATGTCTACTACAAACACGTAGTTTTTGGGCACATGCTGCTCTTCGACTTCCAGGTCGGGGAAAAACGAAAGATAAACCACCCTGTTTCCGTTGGGCAGTTCGCGGTAATAACCCTTCGAAAAGGCCTGCTCCGCCAGCCGGACGTCCAGTACAAAATCTCTGTCGAGCCGGATGTTCCGGGCGGTTACCGTGTTGTTTTCAAGTTTGATGCTGTGGGTTTTGGATTCAATGTCGTCGATTTTCAGTTCGCTGTCAAAACGGACGGTCACATTGCCCCGGTATTCGGTTTCGTCTTCGCTGTAATTCAGTTTGC
This sequence comes from Tannerella sp., assembly GCA_031271245.1. Classification (GTDB taxonomy): domain Bacteria; phylum Bacteroidota; class Bacteroidia; order Bacteroidales; family Tannerellaceae; genus Tannerella. The sequence goes on from JAISWC010000080.1 coordinate 7,739, forward strand.
CGGTGACCTCCGACTCGTATCGCGGCGGAACGAGCGTCGGGATAAGTATGCTTATCCGGCTGTCGAGGATTTCAAAAGAATCGATGTAATCAATTTGTATCCGGACGGTTTCGCCGACGGCTATTTTTCCGATATTCATCCGGAAGATATTGGATTCGTCGCCGGTCATCATGTAGGCGGAATCGCCTCTGAGCATGGCTTTCTGGTATTCCTTCGTCGCCACTTCTTTTTCCCTGACTCTGCCTTTGATGACCTTTTCGCCGACAAGGGCGGTAAAACCTGTTACCGTGGCCGACGCACTGACGGGAAAGGTATAGGTCACTTCCAGCACGGTAGCGGTACGGTTCGCGTATTCCTGCTCAATGCGGAAGGTCGAGAATTTTCCCAACACATGGCCTGTGATGTCAATCTTCTGAAGACTGAGCTTTTCGAAATCTGTTTTCATATAGAACGTAAATTAAAATGAGACACGGCAAAAGTACAAAATTTATTTCAAGGCAAACTAAAAATCAATGGATTGTTTGGCCGTGTTACGATACGTTGAAACCATATCGGCCGCTTTTCCTGAGAATTGTGAAATGCCGCCCCATGCTGCAATATGCTTTCTTGCGTTGTTTTTCCTGTTTTTTATGTGCTTCATCGTTTAGTCTTTTTTCTCTGAGTATATCCTGTCGAAATCTTACTCGAACAGCTTGACAGGCTTCTGTCAACAGACGGATACTGTGAAATTTATCTGCTATCGCTTAGCACCTCATTTTAATATTTCGCCAAAACCATCCCGCGCACAGTATAGCACTTCAATCTAATATTTCGCTCGGAAAAAGGCTTCCGATCCGGCATAAAAATGGATGTTTTGCTCGCACTTAAGATTAAATAACTATGTTTTTAGCCTGCATTGTTTATAAATGTCGTACCTATGCAACCGAAATACATACAGTTTCATACGAAAAAATAGATCTTGACATGCAAATGAGACATCAGGTTAAAACAATGGTCATCCGGATACTGTTCGCCGGATGCGTGACAGGCGGAACGGTCATGTGTCACTCCGTGAACCGCCGGACAGAGACGGCCGATACGCCGGAGAAAGTACGCACGTTTACGATGCCGCCCATTCCCGCCACGATTGTGTCCGCTTCCGACCGGGCGGATTATCTGGTAACCCATTACTGGGACCACTTCGATTTTGCGGATACGGTTTATATTCATTTGCCGGAAGTCACCGAACAGGCGTTCGTCGAGTACGTGAGTATCCTGCCCTACGTTTCCAGTCCGGCGGTGACGGGACAGTCCATCCGGAAACTGCTCGCCAAAGCCGAACAGGAGGAAAGCGGACGGATGTACGGTTATTTTCTGGAGATGCTTGCCAAATACCTTCATGAACCCAATTCGCCCTTTCTCGACGACGAACTGTATATTCCCGTAGCGCAATACGTGACGGGCGACACACGCTCGGGCGAGGCGGAGAAGCTACGCATGAAATTTACGCTGGAGAATCTGCTGAAAAACCGCCTGGGAACCGTGGCCGCCGACTTTGTCTACGTTCTGCCGGACGGAAGGCGGGGACGCCTGCACGACGTCAAGGCGGACTACACGCTGCTGATGTTCTACAACCCGGACTGCCATGCGTGTGGAGAACTTATTGCCTCCATCAAGCAGTCGTCCGTCATTAGCCGGCGGCATCGAGACGGGACGCTGGCCATTCTGCTGTTCTATCCGGACGAGGATATCAAAATCTGGAAAGCGCACCTGGCCGATATTCCCAAAGACTGGATCAACGGATACGACCGGCATACAACAGTGAAAGACCGCGAAATCTACGACCTGCGGGCGATTCCCACACTCTACCTGCTGGACAGGGACAAGACGGTGTTGCTTAAGGATGTGAATTTTGACAGGCTGGAGAACTATCTGACGAAAAAATTTCAGTAAGAGGTTGTCCGGAAATAAACGAGACCGATGGACGGGATATCTCCCCGGACGAGCAGTATCGGGACAGGGATCCTATCCGTAGGTTAATCATCAATAAAAGCCGAAGATTGATCGTTTTCGGAATTTATGCCTACATTTGTGTTCGTTTCCGGGTTAGAGACGAAAAACAGATTATTAATTAAAACATACATCTTTATGAAGACAATTTCAAGAAGAACTGCCCTCAAAACGGCAGTTGCAGGGGGCGCTGCATGGGCGGCAACAAGTTGGGATACGGTAGCGGGCGCAGGCCGGTCCAGGAAAAAAACGGCTAACACGCCGGTGAAGGAACCGCTGAAAGGCAACATCCGCCATTCCGTAAGCAAGTGGTGTTTCGGAGACATTCCGCTGGATGAGTTTTGCGGGATATGTAAAAATATCGGCATCGAATCCGTCGAACTGCTGGACCCGAAGGACTGGGCGACCGTGAAAAGTTACGGCCTGACCGTTGCCATAGCGCAGGGCGCCGGACTGGGTATCGACCGGGGATTTAACGACCCTTCGCTGCACGACGAACTGGTTGCCAGCTACGAGAAAGTCATTCCGATGGTCGCCGAAGCCGGACTGACCAACCTCATTTGCTTTTCGGGGCGTCGCAACGGCGTAACCGACCTGCAGGGATGGGAAAACTGCGAAAAGGGACTGAAACGCATCACGCCCATCGCCGAAAAACACCATGTTGTACTGACCATGGAACTGCTCAACAGCATTGGACACAAGGATTACCTCTGCGACCATACCGTTTGGGGTGCGGAGCTTTGCCGCCGTGTCGATTCGCCGAACTTCAAGCTGCTCTACGACATCTTCCACATGCAAATCATGGAAGGGAATATCATTGAAAACATCCGCAGGTATCACGCATATTTCTCGCACATACACACGGGCGGCAACCCCGGACGCGCGGAAATCGACGAAACGCAGGAACTGTATTATCCTGCCATTATGAAGGCGCTGCTGGAGGTCGGCTACAAGGGTTTTGTCGGACAGGAATTTGTTCCGAAGCAACCCGACAAAATCGCCTCGCTGGAGAAATGCATCCGTATCTGCGACGTCTGAGTGCAACAGTCTCATGATACTGCGTGCAGTATAGTTTTATAGAGTAGTTGGTAGTTAGGAGCTGTCAGGAAATAAACGATACATTTACGGGTCTGTTTTTCGCCGTACTGCATCCTGAAAATGATTACATACCCCGGTATGTGCACATTTTCAGTCTTTGTACGGCAAAAAACATCTCCCCTAAATTTGTACCGTTTATTTCCTGACAGCTCCTTAGTAGTTAGTAGAACAAAACAGCTACTCTACCAACTACTAACTACTAACATCTTCACCGTTTACCGGATTACGATCTTATGACGGGTACCGTTGCCGTTCAGCCGGACGATGTAGATGCCCTGCGGGAGGGTGATTTCCGTCCGTCCGGCGGCCACCGTCTGCCGGGTGTGCAGATGGCCGGCTATCGTATAAATCTCCAGTTCGGCCGCTTCGGTGACCTGCACGTGCAGCCGGCTGCCGTCGGCCCACAGCACGTGAACCCGGTCGACCGACCCGCTGCCGGTGGTCACCTGCAC
>JAISWC010000191.1 GCA_031271245.1 Tannerella sp.
AAATCGTTACATGGATTTTATAGACCACCTAATTAGGTAGTCTATAAAATCCTACATACTTTTGTTTACCAAACTATTACAATCATAGACGGGGTAAATATGGCGGAGTTAGGGTTTAAACTTTGCAGTAACTTTTCCCTGTTTCCTCCGGTTTTTGCTGGCAAAGTTAAGCCTTTCGGATGAAGAACTATTTTTCCAGTACCTCAATTTAATATTTTGCCTGAACAATAGATTCTTAAGTATTGTCAAGAAATAAGCTGTATATTAATCCAGTTGCAATGCAGTACTTATTTCCAGACGATTCCTTCGTTCCACCTGCACACAATACAAGGGAAGGAAATAATAACGAAAAAAAATGGTCATCTCCCCTACCCCATTATAATCGCTAATCATCAAAATGCTACTTTTGTGAATTCACGAATATACATTTGTCGCAATGAGAGCATACAAATATTTCTTGTGTTATTTCAGAAATAGAGTTATATTTGTAAACTTATTTGATAGATACGAATACAGACAAAATGACAGTTGTTTTATTATAAGGAAATTACAATGAAAGAGCGAATTATTCAAGTTATGAACGCCAAAGGATTGTCTTCTTCCAAATTTGCGGAAGAAATCGGGATTCAACGCGCGGCGATGTCCCATATCCTTAATGAAAGAAATAAACCGAGCCTGGACGTGTTGACCAAAATCATCAGGCGGTTTCCGGAGATTAATCCGGAATGGCTGTTGCTGGGTAACGGGCAGATGAAACGAAATATGTACGGGCATCCGCAAATGCAACAATCTGAATTGTTTACAAATGTAACACCCGTTAAACCCGAAATGCCGAAAGAGCCTGCACCTCGCAAGGAACCCCTTCCGGAAACAGTGAGTAAAAAAACAGCGTCACCGGATGATTTATCACCAGTTGTTACGGAGATAAAGGAAACATTTGTTTCCGCGGAAACGCCATCAAGAAAAATCAGCCAAATCATGATTTTCTTCTCCGACCATACCTACGAAATTTTTCGCCCGGAAAAGGAATGATTCAAGGGTTTCCTGTGCTTCCAGAAACTGTAAAAGATGAATTCTCCCTCATCCTCATCACGATTTTCAGAATCGCTGCATGTCGCACAGTTTTCTGTAATAGCCATCCCGTTGCATCAATTCGTCATGGTGTCCGCGTTCCACGATTTCGCCTTCGTGCATGACGCAAATTTCGTCGGCGGTGCGGATGGTCGAGAGCCGGTGCGCAATGACAATCGTCGTGCGGTTTCGCATCAGGTTTTCAAGGGCTTCCTGTACCAGACGTTCCGATTCGGTGTCGAGCGAAGACGTCGCTTCGTCCAGAATCAGAATCGGCGGGTTCTTCAAAATGGCACGGGCGATGCTGATGCGCTGGCGCTGTCCGCCGGACAGTTTGCCGCCCCGGTCGCCGATATTGGTGTCATAGCCGTTTTCCGTGGCCATGATGAACTCGTGGGCATTGGCAATTCGCGCGGCATCCCGCACCTGCTCCGGCGTTGCGTGTTCGACGCCGAATACGATGTTCCTGTAGAAGGTGTCATTGAACAGGATCGCCTCCTGATTTACATTTCCCATCAGTTCGCGCAGGTCGTACAGCGACACCTCCCGCACGTCCGTTCCATCAATCGTAACCCGTCCTTTCTCCACATCGTAAAAGCGAGGCAGCAGATCGACGAGCGTACTTTTCCCCGAACCGGACTGCCCTACCAGCGCGATCGTTTTTCCCTTCGGAATCCGCAGGCTGACGCCTTTCAACACCCAGTCCCGATGGTAACGGAACCAGACGTCGCGATATTCGATGGCTTCGTTCAGCGACACCGGCCTGGGATGCACCGGCGACTGGATATGGCTTTGGGCTTCCAGGATTTTATCGACCCGTTCGACGGAGGCCAGTCCCTTCTGGATGGCGTAGATCGACTTGCTCAGGTCTTTGGCGGGATTGATGATGCTGTAAAAAACAACGAGATAGAAAATAAATACCGATGCGTCGATCGGACTGCGCTCACCCAGAATCAGCATCCCGCCGTACCACAGGATAATGACAATCGTCAGCGTCCCGAGAAATTCGCTCAGCGGATGCGCCATCTGCTGACGACTGTAGATGCGGTGGGTGGTGCGGCGGAACACCTCGTTGGCCTGCTCGAAACGCGCCTGTATCTTTTTCTCGGCATTGAACGCCTTGACAACGCGCAGACCGCTCAGCGTCTCCTCGATCTGGCTCATCAGGGCGCCCCACTGGGTTTGTCCGAGCAGTGATTTCCGCTTCAGTTTTTTCCCCACCTGCCCCATTACATAACCGGCTGCCGGCAACAGAACCAGCACAAACAGGGTCAGCTGCCAACTGATGAAAATCATGGCCAGCAAATAGATGAGGATCATCATCGGGTTCTTGAACAGCATGTCGAGCGAACTCATGATGGAGGTTTCAATCTCGTTTACGTCGCCCGAAATGCGGGCAATGATGTCGCCCTTCCGTTCTTCGGAGAAAAAACCCAGCGGCAGTTCCGTGATTTTCCGGTTGATTTGGTTACGGATGTCGCGCACAACGCCCGTGCGTATCGGAATCATGGTATAAAACGCCAGATACATGGTCGCCACCTTGAAGAACGTCATCACCACCAGCGACACGCCGACCGCCAGCAGCGTATACGTCACACCCCGCGTCGCAATCAGTTCGTTGATGTACCAGTAGAAATTGTTGGTTGCGATACCGGACAGTTCCTTCCAGGAATCCAGCGATTCCGGATGAAAGTTCCATGCCATGAAATCGTACACTTTGTCTTCCACCTTGAACAGAATGTTCAGGATGGGAATAATCAAAGCAAAAGCGCCCAGATTCAAAATGGCAGACAGAAAATTAAACACGATATTTCCTGCCATATATTTCTTATAAGGCGGGACAAATCGTCTCAGGACACGGATAAAATCTTTCATTCAAACAGTTGCAATATGTAAATACTTACGATCCCGGAATCACCCACAGGCAATACCGGCAACAAAGGTACAAAATATCAATGAGAGAACAAGACAGTGAGCAAAGGGTGAATTTCAAATGGTCGTGAAACAGGAAAACTGTCAAAAACCCATATTCATCTCAAGTTCCTTTAGTAGCCGGCGACACATCCCGCCACCCTTTCCTTTATTTCCTTATTGATATGCAATGACAAAAAACGCATCAAATCGCAACAAAAAGTTTATTTGAAATTAATTGTTTGTCCTTTTTTAATGATTGAGGGCATTGCAGTCACGTCGGACGAGAGTCGGAGGAAAGTCGGATGAATTTTCGGGAAAATCCCGTAGAAAATAAATATGTTTTCAGGAATAAAAAACAATTTTCCCAGTCATATCATAAATTCCGATTTTGACGCCGTCACTACCGCCAGTCCGGTCGTGCATCCTCTGTGATGAAATCGCGACAATCTGAATTGAAAATCGACGTAGTCAAATACATCCTGAACAAATGCAGGGCAAACGCATTTTAGAATGAAATGCACCTCTCTTGAAAATTTGTTTTTGCCGTTTGGCGCAAAATAATTATTTTTGCCTCGCGAAAACAGTAAAAAACAACTGTATCATGGCAATCAGACGGAAAGAAACGAACAAAAAAACGTCGACCGTACCGGAACCGGAGCCGGTTGGCTGGGGAAAGCGGGCACGCTACATCAACCCGCATACCGACTTCGGATTCAAGAAGTTGTTCGGCACGGAGGCCAACAAGGACGTGCTGCAGGCGCTGCTGCCGGTACTGCTGCGGAAAAGCGACCGGATAGAGAAGCTGAGCTACATGCAGCCTGGACAGTTGGGGCGGAGCGAAGCGGACAGGGATGCGGTGTACGACATCTACTGCGAGACGGAGAAGGGGGAAAAGTTCATTGTGGAGATGCAGCGCACCTATCAGGAATTTTTTATTGACCGCAGCGTGTACTATGCCACGTTTCCGATACAGGAACAGGCGAAAAAGGGTGCGAACTGGAATTTCAGACTCAATTCCATTTACACGATAGGCATTCTGAACTTTGAATTCAAGGACGGGGAGAGGGGCTGGAAAGAGTATCCGTATCTGCACCACGTACAGCTGTCGGACACGGAGACAAAAAGCGTTTTCTATGACAAACTGACATTTGTTTACCTGGAACTGCCCAGGTTCAACAAGACGGAAGACGAACTGGAGACCCTGCTGGACAAGTGGATGTACGTATTCAAGAATCTGGCAAAACTGGACGAACGTCCGAAAGTCTTGCGGGAGCGGGTATTCCGGCGTCTATTCCGCATAGCCGAGATGGAGCAGTTGAGCGAAATGGAACGTCTGGCCTACCATGAATCCCAGAAACATTACTGGGATTACATGAATACCGTTCAGTCTGCGGAAAAGAAGGGCGCCGAACAGGCGGCAAAGGAAAAGGATGCCATCATCCGGGAGAAAGAGGAAACTATTCGGGAAAAGGAGGAAGTTATTCGGAAAAAAGAGAATGTAATCCGGGAGAACGAGAAAACCATCCTGGAACTTTTGAAAAGAGAGGAAGCGATTGCCGGGAATCTCCTGAAAAATGGCGTTTCGCCGGAGATTGTTTCAGTTTCCACCGGTTTGAACATCCACAGAGTCAACGAAATTTTGGAATTATTAAATCATTGAATTTTATAACATATGCACAATTGGTTTGAATGCAAAGTATCCTACGAAAAGACAACGGAAAGTGGGATGGTGAAAAAAGTCAGGGAACCGTATCTGGTGGATGCGCTTTCCTTCACGGAAGCGGAAGCGCGGATTATCGAGGAACTCCGTCCGTATATTTCCGGCGAATTTACCGTGGCGGATATTAAGCGCGCCCGGTTATCGGAACTGTTTTTCAATCCGGATGGAGACCGTTACTATAAGGTAAAAGTATTTTTCATCACGCTGGACGAAAAGAGCGGCGCCGAGAAAAAAACGGCGGTGCAAATGCTTGCCCAGGCTTCTACAGTGAAAGAGGCCCTCGATGTGGTAGATGCCGGCATGAAAGGTACGATGGCCGATTATGTGATCGCGTCGGTTGTCGAGACAGCGTTGATAGACATTTTCCCCTTCTCTGCGGAGACAAAAGAGAAACAGGCGGTAACCCTCACCCAGTCTCCCGCCCCGGAACAGTCATGAGCGCCATTGCCGAAAACATTGCCCGTATCCGTTCCGAATTGCCTGCCAAGGTGACGCTCCTGACCGTCTCCAAGTTCCATCCTGTGGAAGTGCTGCGGGAAGCATACGATGCCGGGCAACGCGTCTTCGGCGAGAACCGCGTGCAGGAACTGCTGGCCAAACAGCCGCTGCTGCCGCTGGACATCGAATGGCATTTCATCGGCACGCTGCAAGCAAACAAAGTGAAACACATCGCCCCCTTCATCCATACCGTTCAAAGTATCGATTCGCCGGCGCTGCTGAAGGAAGTGGACAGACAGGCAGCCAGGTGCAGCCGCAGTCTCCGCGTCCTGCTGGAAATCCACATTGCGGCGGAAACGTCGAAACACGGTTTCGGCCCGGACGAGTGCCGGACACTTCTCCGGAACGGACTGGCTGATGCGTATCCGCACGTCCGTATCGGCGGATTGATGGGGATGGCCACTTTTACGGACGACATGGAACAGGTGCGGCAAGAGTTTCGTTCCTTACGCGCACTGTTCGACGAACTGAAACCTTTGGCTGGCGATGCGTTCGACACACTGTCGATGGGGATGAGCGGCGACTATCCGGTTGCCGTCGAGGAAGGCAGCACGCTGATACGGGTCGGCACATCCATTTTCGGCGAACGGAGCATCTGACATTAATGATTTTAAAGAACAGGAAAGAAACCGTGCTGCGAATAAAACCGTAATTTTGTTCCGCACGTAAAAAAGAAAGGTATGATAAGTTACAAAACAAAATATGCAGGATTGACCTTGAGAAACCCGTTGATTGTCGGGAGTTCGGGACTGACAAACAGCGCAAGGCGAAACGGGGAGTTTGAAAAGGCCGGAGCGGGGGCGATTGTCCTCAAATCGCTGTTCGAGGAACAGATGGAGATGCAGAGCGATGCCTTGATGCACGACGGGGATGCGCCCGACGCGGCTGAATACATTCGGGGTTATACGAAAGCCAGGCAGATGGAAGAATATCTCTCGCTGATTGAAGAGACGAAGAAACTTTGTTCGATACCGGTGATTGCGAGCATCAACTGCTACAAGGTGGATGCGTGGGCTGATTTTGCCGTGCAGATGGAAGCTGCCGGCGCGGATGCGCTGGAACTGAATGTGTTTTATCTGTATACGGATTTGGATTTCAGACCTGGGGAAGTGGTCGAACTCTATGCTTCCATTCTCCGGAAAGTGAAAGCGAAGGTATCCATTCCCGTCATCATGAAAATCGGAAAAAATTTCAGTAACATCCCAGCGCTGGTAAATCAGTTGAAATTGAACGGCGCCGACGGAGTTGTACTGTTCAACCGTTATTACCAGCCCGACATCAATATCCACACGATGCAGATTGTATCGGGGCAGGTGTTCAGCAGTCATTCCGACCTGAGCGAAACCCTGCGGTGGACGGCCTTCGTTTCGGGCAAGGCGCCCGGCATCTCAATCGCCTCCTCCACGGGCATACACGACTGGGAAGACGTGGTGAAATGCCTGCTGGCCGGCGCCTCGGCCGTGCAACTGTGCAGTGTCCTGTACACGCACGGTACGGAAATCATTCCGCAGATGCTGACCTGTATGGAAGAATGGATGCTCCACACGAAATATCTGGCAATCGACGAATTTATCGGAAAGTTGAATTTCGCCAACGTAGAGAATCACATACTCTATGAACGCTCCCAGTTTATGAAATACTTTTCCAACCGGGATTGAAGAAAAAAAATGAAAGGCTGAACGGGCCATGCCGCACGGGGGCGTTTCAGATTGTCGCGAAACAGGAAGGCACGACATGTATTCATTCTTTCACGCCCCACTTATTCTTTCATTTACCGGCGTTTTTTCTTTAAATTGCTCGTTTTAAGGGTGAAAATACTTTTGTACAGGACCAATTCCCCATGGGAAATTGATAATTTCCGTTGGGGAATCGGCGATTTCCCCGGGGTAATTGGCGGATTCCCCGAAGGGTTTTGAGAGCCGGCGCAACAATTTGAAATTCACCCTGCCGCACAGCCTTTCACTCGTACCGTTTCCTGTCGGAAGGGGTATCACGAACGGGTTCACAACCGGTTGTATGAGATGATGAAAGACCTGACAGACCTATCTGGCCAACGAACTGCCGGAAGGCTACCGCGAAGTGTTTGTCCGCAGTCGTTTCGGCATCTCCGCATCACGCAAATCCTGAAAATGTTTCGCGTCAAGTTGAAAGACTATCTGTGAATGGATTTGGCAAAAAAATATATTATAAATTCTCCGCCTCCCGATTGAATTTCATTATTCCGGCATTGACCTCATTTATCTCCTGCGATTTTTTTTACTTTTTTCGGCGGCTGTTTGAGGAAGATATGCCTACCTTTGCCTTTGCCGTTTCATAAAGCGGTGCGGTTTCCGAACTTTTTCGGGAGCCGGTTGTTTTATACAAAATGAATGTGATGAACAGTTATCTCGATTTGATTACCCGGTGTTACGGCCGGCTGACGCACTCCGTGAAACATACGCGGAGCGTGCTGGGACATCCGCTGACCCTCGCGGAGAAAATACTTTATGCGCATCTTTTCCGGCAGCCGGCGGAGCGGGCGTATGAGCGGGGAGCGGATTACGCCGACTTCCGTCCCGACCGGGTGGCCATGCAGGACGCGACGGCGCAGATGGCGCTCCTGCAGTTTATGAATGCCGGACGCAGGGAATCGGTCGTGCCGGCGACGGTGCACTGCGACCATCTGATTCGAGCATACCGGGGTGCGGCGGAAGACCTGGCAGCAGCCAATACGGCCAACCGGGAAGTATACGACTTCCTGCGCGCCGTTTGCAGCAAATACGGCATTGGCTTCTGGAAACCCGGCGCCGGCATCATTCACCAGGTGGTACTGGAAAACTACGCTTTCCCCGGCGGGATGATGGTGGGAACCGATTCGCACACGCCCAATGCCGGCGGACTGGGCATGATGGCCATCGGCGTGGGCGGTGCGGATGCGGTCGACGTCATGACGGGCATGGAATGGGAACTGAAAATGCCGCGCCTGACTGGCGTGAAGCTGACCGGACGGCTGTCCGGCTGGGCGTCGCCGAAGGATGTCATCCTCAAACTGGCCGGTATCCTGACGGTCAGGGGCGCTACCAATGCCATCCTTGAATATTTCGGCCCCGGCGCCGCCACGCTTTCGGCCACCGGCAAGGCCACCGTCTGCAACATGGGCGCCGAGATGGGCGCGACGACGTCCATCTTCCCCTTTGACGAAGAAATGAAACGCTATCTGGAGGCCACCGGACGCAAAGAGGCGGCTGCGCTGGCCGGCGCCGTGCAGGCTGACCTGCAGGCCGACCCGGAAGTGGAGCGACAGCCCGAAGCCTTCTACGACCGCGTCATCGAAATCAATCTCTCCGAACTGGAACCCTACCTGAACGGCCCCTTCACGCCCGACGCCGCCACGCCGCTTTCGGCCTTTGCCGGCAGGGTGAAGCAAAACGGCTATCCGCGCCGGATGGAGGCAGGACTGATTGGCTCGTGCACGAACTCGTCCTGGGAGGATATGAGTCGCGCTGCTTCCCTGGCGCGTCAGGCGGTGGACAAAAAGCTGAAGGTGGCCGCGCCGCTAACTGTCAATCCCGGCTCCGAACAGATCCGCTACACGGCGGAACGCAACGGT
>JAISWC010000240.1 GCA_031271245.1 Tannerella sp.
AACACAGTCTGTTCGTCGCGCACGAAGATGTAGAAACGGTACGAGGCGACGAGTATCAGCATCCCCCCGACAGCCGCCTCGAAGTACGAAAACGAGTGTTCGGGGATATTCACCTTGAAGAGAATCATAAGAATCCCTATCAGGAAAATCGTGGACGTATGCCCCAGCCCCCAGAAAATACCGTCCTTGAGCGCGGGAAAAATTCTGCTTCGCTGCGACACGATATTCGTCACAGCCAGTATGTGGTCGGCTTCAAACGCGTGAAGCAGCCCTTCATACAATGCGTACAGCAGCAGTACGATGATTGGTATCTGTTCCATGAATACTTTTTTATACAAAAACAACCCCACAAAGGTAACACAATTCGGCGGAATCGTATCACTTTCGACAAAAGAATGCCCGCCCCTCTCCACAGGAGCTACTGTTTATACACAACTTTTCAGGGAGGCATTCAACATGTCTCTGCGGGACAGGGAACCGATCCGTTACATGTTGTTTATTTTACGTGCCTCAGCGTGTGATGACAAAGGTTACCGTCCGGCTTCCCCTGTAGAGTCCCTTACCGTGGAGGGTGCACTCGGCATTGCCCACGTCCGTGTTGCGTTTGTAGGTAAGGTTGTAGTCCTTGCCCAGTTGCAGTTTGACGGTACCGTCGTGCGGCGTGACGTAGTATACGTTCGGCGTCGGTGTGACGGGCTGGCCGGTGTACTGCTGCTGCGGGACGGGTTCGGGTTCGGCGTCGGCCATGTTGCGCCTGACGCGGTGAAATTCGGCGTTCAGCCGGGCGATCTCAGGATTCAGCCGGTCGATAAACGCGGCGAAATCGGGCGAGGTATTCAGCGCGGCGCCCGCATCCACGAGCGTGACGATCTGATGGTACACGCCCTCGATGCTGCGGCGCACAAAGCGAAAACCCTCTTTCGGCTTTTGCAGCGAGTGGGCGTCGCGCTGCACCAGCAGCTGCTGAAACTCCGTGAGGGCGCCCTGCAGTTCGGTGACCCATTCCGGTATGCCCGGCAGCAGCGCCATGTCGGCAGCATACGCTCCGGCAAACTGCAACAGGATAGCGCGCACGTCGCCTTCCTCCTCTTCGTAGGGTTTTCTGTATACCTTGCCATAGTTTTTCAGCATGATACCGACACGGAGCGCCGCTGCCGAAACAAGCACATCGGGGTTGAATTCCAGCGCATGAACCTGGGCGTTGATTGCCACCAGCGCACGGTCTACGCGATGGTCGGCTTCGACTATCTGCTCCGTCAGATCGCTTTTCTTTACCCATTCCATCAGGCCGGTTTCCTTTGCCAGCCACACTCGGTACTCCGCCGGCAACTCGCCCAGTGCATTGATCACCGCACTTCCGGCGACCAGCAGTTCCTCGTTTACCCGCGAGCAGTAGTTGAAGTGCGCCGCATTGGGTAAATAACTAAACAGAATCACATTAAACTTTTCCATCCATTTAAATTTCAGTGTTATACATTTATCTATTTCTATTGTTAAAAAACTTCCGCTTTACTGTTTTTTCTTTCCCGACCCGATCGAAAACCTGTCCGACGCTTCGGATTTCGTCTCGCCCGGGTCGGGAAGGTTTCCGACGCTTCGGATTTTGTCTCGCCCGGGTCGGGATTCCAGTAACGAGCCTTAACAGGTTTTAAAAACCTGTCAGGTCTGCTGAACTTTTCCCAATACGCACCAAAGGTAGTGCATTTTTTTGGATTGCCGTGCAAATTTTTTGCGACTTTTTTTGAGGCAATAGAGTATGTTGTATAACATAATATCCGTTCTATCCTGTTTATTTCGCCTCCATTAAATATTTATAGATACGCACGCCTCGCGGCATACCGGAGGGCACAAAGAAAAATCTCCGTGTTCTAAGGGTGTCTGTTTCCTGTTTTTTTGTTAGATTTGCAGCCGGATATCCGGCAGTGCCGTTAGCGTGCGGATACGCGCGGCGAAGCGGATACCGGTGTGTTGCATGTATACAAATTACTATCCTTCATCGCAGCTTTTCCATGCCTCCGTCCCGCTTTTGATGGGGACGCGGCTGGATGCGCTGCTGTTCGGAGAAGAGCCTGCGGCGCTGGAACGCCTGTGCTGCGGGATGGAAGCCGAAATCCGGCGTGTGGAACGGCTGCTGAACCGTTTTGACCCGGAAAGCGCCCTCTATCAGGTGAACCGTGATGCGGTCATTTACCCGGTGGGGATGGCGGAGGAACTGTGGACGGTTTTGCAGGACTGCCGGCGCTATTATGAATGGACGGAAGGATGTTTTGACATTACGCGCGGCTGTTTTGACGGGGCGGAATTTGACGACGCGAACCGGACGGTTTTTCTGAAGGGACGCGCCGGTTTTGATTTCGGCGGCTACGGCAAGGGATACGCGCTACGACAGATACGCCGGCTGCTGGAGGCGGAAAAGGTGACCCGCGCACTGATTAATTTCGGCGACAGTTCGATCCTGGCGGCAGGGACGCATCCGCACGGAGACTGCTGGCCGGTGGGAATAGACCATCCCTGCACGGGCGAACGGATGGGCGTCATGCGGTTGCGTGACTGTTCGCTGTCGGTCTCCGGTAACAGGCCTGCGCAGCCGGCGCACATCGTCGATCCGGAAACGGGCGCCTGCGTGACCGGCTGGAAAACGGTGGCCGCTGTTGCCGCAGACCCGGTCGACGCGGAAGCCCTGACCACGGCGCTGATGGTGGCAACACCCGACAAGGTGGAAAAGATAGTAAATCGATTCAGTATAATAGAATATAAGATATATGGATAACAATTTGGAACAGACGCCCGTCAGTCGAAGGGCTTTTTTCAGGAACATGGGCGCCCTCGGCGGCAGCAGCATGTTGCTGGGGGCTTTTCCGTGGCTGCAGTCGTGCAGCGCGGACGAAAAAAAGGAAATTGCACGGGAAAAAGTGACGTTGGCAGTCATCGGCACCGGTTCGCGCGGGCAGTATCACCTGCAAAATCTGCGTGGCATACCGAACGTGGAAGTGACCGCCCTGTGCGACGATCATGCGCCTCATCTGAAGGAGGCGGCCGCCATGTATCCGGCGGCGAAAACGTACGCGGATTACCGGCAGGTGCTGGAACGGAGGGATATCCGGGCTGTAATCATAGCCACGCCCCTGAACGTGCATCCGGTGATTACGATCGACGCGCTGGAGGCGGGGAAACACGTCTTCTGCGAAAAATCCATGGCCCTCTCGCCGGCCGAATGTCTGGCCATGTACCGGGCCTTCCGGCGTAGCGGCAAGGTTTTGTTCATCGGCCAGCAGCGCCTCTATGACCCCAAATACATCCGGGCGATAGAGATGATCCATGCGGGCATGATCGGCGAAATCACCGGCATCCGCACCTACTGGTTCCGCAACAGCGACTGGCGGCGACCGGTGCCCTCCCCCGACCTGGAACGGAAAATCAACTGGCGGCTCTACAAGGAATTTTCCGGAGGACTGATGACGGAACTGGCCACCCACCAGTTGCAGGTAGGGAACTGGGCGATGAGGATGATCCCCGAAACGGTGTCGGGATTCGGCGACCTGGTGTACTGGAAAGACGACCGCGAGGTATACGACAACGTCAGCCTGATCTACCGCTATGCCAACGGCATCAAAATGACCTACGAATCCATCATCTCGAACAAGTTTTACGGACTGGAGGAGGAACTGCTTTGCAGCAGGGGGACGATGGAATTAGAGAAGGGGAAATATTATTTCGAAGAAGTGAAGCCCGCTTCCGGCATCATGCAGCTGGTCAATCAGATCGAGCACCGGGTTTTCGACAATGTTTCGTTTGCCGGCCCGAGCTGGGTGCCGGAAACGGCAACGAAGAACACGGGCTATTTCGTGATGGACCGGGTGAGTTCGCACGACGGCGCCTCGACCGTAGGATTTGTGAGCGACGGTTCGGTGGAACTGCTGGAGGCATTCTGCGAGGCGGCTGTCACCGGCCGGCCGGCGCCGAATCTGGTGGAAGAAGCCTATTATTCCTCCGTCCTGGCGCTGCTGGGATTGCAGGCGATGGATGAGCAGCGCATCGTCACGTTCCCGGACGAATACAAAATACCCTATTTAAATTTCGCATAAAATGAAAGAGATCGTAATCACTGTCAAACGGCAGAAACGGGAGATCGGCTGGCTGTGCGGCGCCGTTATCGCCGCCCTGCTGATGAATGTATATGCCATCCGGGTCTATCATACGTCCTGGAATGAATTGTGGACGCAGCTCCCGTGGGTGATCTGCATCGGCGCCGGCTTGTATGCGCTGTCCGTCGTCCTGCGGGGGATGGTTTGGGGCGTATGGCGGCTTTTCCGGAAGAAATAACGTGTCTGACTGTAACCGTGGAACAAAAATATGAATCGGAGGTATACCGCTCGCAGGAAGGGCGCCATATCCTCCACAACCTCTATCGAAAGCTGCTGCTGGAACTGGAAGCGGATGTGCAGGTGGCGGAACGCATGGTAAAGACGGGTTTCGGCGACACGCACGTCATGCTGTACGGTCATCCGGAGGGAATGCCTGTGCTGGTTTTTTACGGGGAGTATGCCCTGAACCCGCTGGCCGTCCGTCCTCTGGTGCGGGGGCTGGATTTGACCCGGATGCGGCTGGTTGTGCCCGACCCGGTCGGACAGGTCGGATTCAGCAGCGAACGGCGCCTGTCCTTCTCCCGGGAGGAATATGGCGAGTGGGCGTGTCAGGTGATGGATGCGCTGGAACTGCCGTCGGCGCCGGTGCTGGGATATTCGTTCGGCGCGGGAATCGCGCTGCAGCTTTGCGAAACGTCCGTGCTGCGCATCGAACGCCTGTTGCTTGTCGTGCCTTCCGGACTTGCAGGCGTTTCGGACTCCGGAATAACCCGGTTCATACAGCAGGCGCAGCAGAAAAACGTCCTGACGGAGGAAGAGGTGAAAAAAGCCTTGCAGCCGGTATGTCCGTTTCCGCAGGAGGATGTGACGAACGCCCTCCGGATGCTTTTTCTCCATGCCAGGGTATCAGGGAAAGCGGTCAAGTGTTTCAGCCGGAAAAACCTTCGAAAACTGAATGCGCCGGTATGCGTGATTGCCGAAAAATCAGACTGTCTGTTTCCCGGTGAAGCCGTAATCGGGCGCGCGCGGAAAGTCATCCCGTACCTCCGGGACAGCCATCTGCTTGCCACCGGGGGCAGCCACTGCTGCCTGTTCGGCCCGGACGCGGCGGACGAACCGGCCGGCTGTTTCGGAATCATGTCCGATTTTATCCTGAATACCATCTGAGGTCAGAAGAAATCAACGTATTTTGGGGCATAAGTTTGACGATGCAGCGGCGTGTAGCCGAAAAGTAACATCTTCCCCCTACTTTTGCCCCGTCAAACAAAGTAATGACCAAAAACATAGCGTATATGAACGAATCGCTGAAAGATGAAGAAATACTGGAACTATTCAGAACACTGTATAAAAGGGAAGCGCCTGTTCTGATTTCGTATGCCGCCGGATTTACGGATGCCGACACGGCTGAAGATATTGTGCAGGATATTTTCCTGAAAGTATGGAATCAGCGTTCGTTTATCTTCTTGAAGGACGGTATACGGACCTACCTTTATCATGCAGTGCGTCACGCCTGTCTGGATCATCTCAAGCATCTGGACATCTGCGCGGATTACGGGAAAGCCTTTCGCCTCAAACTGCAAATCGAAGAACTGTATTTCACCGACGACCCGGACTTCCTGATGGAGGAAGACGTGCGTCTCCCGTTGATCTATCGCGAGATAGAGAAGTTGCCCGGAAAATGTCGCGAAATCTTTATCATGGCCTACCTGGAAGAACGGAAAGCCTCCGAAATCGCGGCTTTGCTGAACCTGTCCAAACGCACGGTCGAAGCCCAGCTTTATAAAGGACTGAAAACTATCCGCGAGGCACTGTGTACCCGTCAGAAGGACTGAGGCAGCAGGGCAAGTTTGACTGCGTCGATTTTCAATTCAACTTGTCGCACCGATTTCAACGGTCAATTCTTTCGCAATGTTTTTTGAGCCTGTTCCAATAAAAACAGTACATTTGCATGACCAATATTAAATACAGATTATATGAAGAATGTAAAACAGATCTTCACATCGGCAATTTTAATTGCCACATTCATTGCGACACCGTTGCGGGCGCAGGCGCCAGTAATCCCTTCGGCACAGGAACTGAACAGTCCTTTCGGTGAGCATGACAGAACGGCGTTTCAAACG
>JAISWC010000284.1 GCA_031271245.1 Tannerella sp.
GGACGGGATATGCGTGAGGCGGACGGCCGAGTAGGTCGTGTTGACGGACTGGCCGCCGGCGCCGGACGAACAGAACTCGTCGCGCCGGATGTCGCGTTTCTCGTTGATTTCGATGTCGAACTCGTCGGCTTCGGGCAGGACGGCTACCGTGGCGGCCGAGGTGTGCACGCGCCCCTGCGTTTCGGTCTGCGGCACCCGCTGCACGCGGTGCACGCCCGATTCGTATTTCAGGATGCCGTATATGCCTTCGCCGGTCACCGTAAAAACAATCTCCTTGTAACCGCCGATCACGCCTTCGCTATAATGCGTGACCTGCACTTTCCAGCCTTTCGATTCGCAGTATTTTGCATACATCTTAAATAAATCTCCCGCAAAAATCGCCGCTTCGTCGCCACCCGTTCCGCCCCGTATTTCGACGATGGCGTTTTTGCCGTCCTGGGGGTCGGCCGGAACCAGCAGCAGTTTGATACACTCCTCCAGTCCGGGCAGCTGCGCCTGACAGGCGTCCAGTTCCTCACGCGCAATTTCCCGCATGTCCACGTCCGTCTCGCCGGACAGCACCGCGCGGGCTTCCTCGACGCCCCCGAGCGCCCGCATATAAGCCGATCGTGCGTTCATCAACTTTTCCAATTCCCTGTATTCCCGCGAAAGGCGGATGAAACGCTTCTGGTCGGCGATAACGTCCGGGTCGGTGATCAGCGTCGAAATTTCGTCGAAACGACCCGTCAGGCTGTTTAATCTGGATAATATCGTATAGTTTTCCGTTTTCAATTCTTATCTATACAGGTTTGTAATCATATTCTCCGCATCGGCAAATATTTTTTCTTTTCCCCGGCGGGCTTCGGACAGCGCTTTTTCCGTCGTTTCGTTTGATATGCCCGCAACGGGGAAATCCATACTGTTTTCCGAGCAAAAGGCACTCGGCATGGCGCCGTATTTTTTGATATAAGCCGGCGTCCCGTTGCAGTTCCGTTCGACGATTATGTCTGCTATCTGTGCCATAATTAATTACATAATAAATTATACATGGTGCAAAGATAGTGATTTTTCTAATTCCACAAATCCTCGCTGTGCGGGTGCATTTGACTACGTCGATTTTCAATTCAAATGGTCGCGAAACAGGAAGGCTATCCTCTCCCTCTTAGGGTTTGAAGAGTCGGTGCGACAAGTTGAATTACCCCCGATTTATTTCCATCGGGACGCAACGAAATTTCCATCGAAGAGAAAATTTGCGGGAATCGGAGATGGAAATTTATGGGGATCGAATTTGCATCCTGATGTGATGAGGCAAAATGTATCCTTTACGAAGGGTATACGGCAATGTATCGTCAAGTTAATGAACAAACCGAAATTATAACGCCTATATATAACGCTGTATCGTCCGAACGGCGCGACAATTTGAACTGCATCCCCGCTGTGTCCGGTATCTTGCCGTTTATGAATTATTTCGTATCTTTGCCCCCCTGAATGTCGTTCTGTCCGGTACGGGAGACAGCGGGTGGAGGCATAAAACAACAAAGAGACAATATGGATGTGGTGATCATCAAATACAATGCGGGTAATATCTGTTCGGTGGATTATGGTTTTCGGCGGCTGGGCGTTATGCCGGAGATTACCGACGATCCCGAACGGATTCGGAAGGCGGACAGAGTCGTTTTTCCCGGTCAGGGAGAGGCCAGTACGACTGTCCGGTATTTGCGCGAACGCAAACTGGACCGGGTAATCAAAGACCTGAAACAGCCAGTGCTGGGCATTTGCATCGGGATGCAACTGATGTGCCGTCACTCGGAAGAAGGCGATGTCGACTGTCTCGGCATCTTTGATGCGGATGTGAAGCGCTTTCTCCCCCGGCAACACGCCGACAAGATACCGCACATGGGCTGGAACACGCTGAACGGCGTGCGGAGCGACTTGTTTCCGGCGGCCTTAAACGGGCGGTTTGTGTATTTTGTCCACAGTTATTACGTGCCGGTGACGGACGAAACCATTGCCGAAACCAGCTACATCCACCCTTTCAGCGCCGCCATGCGGAAAGCCAATTTCTACGCGGTGCAGTTCCACCCCGAAAAAAGCGGACGCACGGGCGAAATGATATTATCCGGTTTCCTAAACCTTTCATAGAATATGATAGAACTGATTCCCGCGATTGATTTGATGGACGGCAAGTGCGTCCGGCTGACGCAAGGCGACTACGGCTCGAAGAAAGTCTACAGCGAAGACCCTCTCAACGTGGCCAAGGCGTTTGAAGATCACGGGTTGCGCCGGCTCCACGTCGTCGACCTGGACGGCGCCCGCGAAGGACGCATCGTCAATTACCGCGTACTGGAACAGTTGGCCGTGCGCACGGCGCTGGTGATTGATTTCGGTGGTGGACTGAAACGCGACGGCGATCTGGAAATCGCTTTCGAATGTGGGGCGCAGATGGTAACCGGCGGCAGCATCGCCGTCCGTGAACCGGAGACGTTCGCTGCGTGGCTAAGCCGCTTCGGAAGCAGGAAAATCATTCTCGGCGCCGACGCAAAAGAGCGGCGGATTGCCATCAACGGCTGGCGGGACACGACCGACAGCGAGTTGCTGCCTTTTCTGGCAGCCTGGCACGGCCGGGGTGTTACCCAAACCGTCTGTACCGACATCGGTCGCGACGGGATGCTGCAAGGCCCGGCCACGGCGCTCTACGGCGAAATCCGCGAAGCCCTTCCGGAGATGTATCTGATTGCCAGCGGCGGCGTCGCTTCGGTCGGAGATCTGGAACAGCTGGATGCGGCGGGCATTCCCGCCGTGATTTTCGGAAAAGCCCTTTACGAAGGACGCATTACACTGAACGACCTGCTCCGTTTCACGGACAGGCACAAAAATTGACAGCTATGTTGGCAAAAAGAATCATTCCCTGCCTGGATGTAAAAGACGGCATCACCGTCAAAGGCGTTAACTTCGTCAACTTCCGCGACGCCGGCGACCCGGTGGAACTGGGCGCCAGCTACAGCCGCATGGGGGCGGACGAACTGGTGTATCTTGACATCGTCGCTTCGCACGAAGGACGGAAGACCTTTACGGAACTGGTCCGGCGTGTGGCTGCCCACCTCAGTATTCCGTTTACGGTAGGCGGCGGCATCCATGAACTGTCGGACGTCGAACGGCTGCTGAACGCCGGCGCCGACAAGGTATCCGTCAATTCCGCCGCGCTTCGCCGGCCGGAACTGATTGATGAAATCGCGCGTCACTTCGGCAGCCAGGTCTGCGTCGTCGCCATCGACGCCAATCAGGAACAGGACGACTGGATTTGCTACCTGAACGGGGGACGCATCGCGACGGAAAAACGCCTGTTTGAGTGGGCGGAAGAAGCGGAAGCCCGCGGCGCCGGCGAGATTCTGTTTACCAGCATGACGCACGACGGCGTGAAGGACGGCTATGCCAACGACGCCCTGGCCACACTGGCCGAACGCCTCCACATCCCCGTCATCGCGTCGGGCGGCGCCGGCAAAATCGCACATTTCCATGACGCCTTTGCCGTCGGGAAGGCCGATGCGGCGCTGGCCGCCAGTGTATTTCATTTCGGGGAAATCGACATTCGCCGGCTCAAGCGCGAACTTCTATCCCGGGGCATCAACGTCAGGATCGAAGACGACAGCGAACGGTTACCCGATTAAATTTTAACTCTTGCACGTATGGAACTGGACTTTACCAAATCGGGCGGCTTGATACCCGCCATTATTCAGGATGCGCAAACCCGGCAGGTGCTGATGCTGGGCTTCATGAACGAAGAAGCCTACCGGAAAACGCTTGAAACAAACAAAGTGACCTTCTTCAGCCGGACGCGACAATGCCTCTGGACAAAAGGCGAGACAAGCGGAAACTACCTGCACGCGGTGCAAATCCTGGCAGACTGCGACAGCGACACGCTTCTCATCAAGGTGCGTCCCGACGGCCCGGTATGTCACACCGGCACGGATACCTGTTTTGGCGAAAGCAACGCGGCAGGCCTCTTTTTCCTGCAATATCTGCAGGACTTTATCGACCGTCGGCGCGAGGAAATGCCGGAAGGGTCGTACACGACGTCGCTCTTCCGGAAGGGCATCAACCGCATGGCGCAGAAAGTCGGCGAGGAAGCGGTGGAGACCCTCATTGAAGCCGTCAACGGCACGGACGAAGGCTTCCTTTACGAGGCTTCCGACCTGATTTACCATCTGATTGTGTTACTTGCAGGCAAGGGTTTCCGGCTGGAAGACCTGGCGCGCGAGCTGCAAAAAAGACATAAGGAGTAGGCCCCGTGGAAGAAAACGTATTGCTCCGGCTGGAAAACATCACGCTGTGCCAGGACGAAAACATCGTCCTGCAGAACGCTTCGCTCAAGTTGCGCAACAATGAATTTGTGTACGTGATCGGGCGTGTCGGCGCGGGGAAAAGCAGCCTGCTCAAGAGCCTGTACTGCGAGGTGCCCATCCGGGCAGGCGCGGCGCACATCATGGGCTACGACCTGCGCAAGATCAAGAACCGGGACATACCGTACCTGCGGCGGCAACTGGGCATCGTCTTCCAGGATTTCCAGTTGCTGACCGACCGGACGGTGGTACGGAATCTGGAATTTGTTCTCAAAGCCACCGGCTGGAAAAAGCGAAGCCTTATCCAGATGCGCATCCGGGAGGTGCTGACCCGGGTCGGGATGCAGAATAAGGGCTACAAAATGCCGCACGAACTCTCGGGCGGCGAGCAACAGCGCGTAGCCATCGCCCGTTCGCTGCTGAACGAACCGAAACTCATCCTGGCCGACGAACCGACCGGAAACCTCGACCCCGAAACGGGTCTGCAAATCGTTCAGCTGCTGCACGACATCTGCCGGAACGGGAAATCCGTCATCATGACCACACACAACTATACCCTTGTGGGCAACCTGCCGGCACGGATCATCCGCTGCGAAAAGGGCGTTTTACACGAATTGAAGTAATTGTTTGAAATAACCGAAGAATGAAAGTGTTAAAGTTTGGCGGAACGTCCGTCGGGTCGGTACAGCGCATGAAAGATGTCGCCCGGCTGATTTGCGACGGAACGCCCAAAATCGTGGTACTGTCGGCCATGTCGGGAACGACCAATACCCTGGTCGAAATCGCGGACTACCTCTACCGCAAGAATCCCGACGGAGCCGGCGAAGTAACCAACCGGCTGCTACAGAAATATCTGAAACTGATCGACGAACTGTATCGCACGGAAGAATACCGGCAGTCGGCCAGGGAACTGATTCTCGAACGTTTCGACTGCCTCCGTTCGTTCATGAAACAGCTGTTCACTGTCCTCGAAGAGAAAATCATCCTGGCGCAGGGAGAACTGCTTTCGACCGGGCTGATGAACCTGTACCTGCAAGAGACGGGCATCCGTTCCGTACTGCTTCCGGCGCTGGAGTTCATGCGCATCGACCGGAACGCCGAACCGGAACCGTCCTTCATCCGGGAAAAACTGACAGTCCTGCTCGAAAAGCATCCGGACGCGGAGTTATACATCACCCAGGGATTCATCTGCCGCAATGCCTGCGACGCCGTCGACAACCTGCAACGCGGCGGCAGCGACTACACCGCCTCGCTCGTCGGCGCGGCCATCCGTGCCGAAGAAATCCAGATATGGACCGACATCGACGGGATGCACAACAACGACCCGCGCTATGTGGAACATACCCTGCCCGTGCGGCAGCTGCATTTCGACGAAGCAGCCGAACTGGCCTACTTTGGCGCCAAAATCCTGCATCCCACCTGCATCCTGCCCGCCAAACTGAACAACATCCCCGTCCGCCTGCTCAACACCATGCAGCCGGACGCCGTCGGAACCACCATCTCCAACGAAACCGAGAAGGGTAAAATCAAAGCCGTCGCCGCCAAGGACAACATCACCTCCATCAGGATCAAAAGCGGACGGATGCTGCTGGCCACCGGGTTCCTGCGCAAGGTGTTCGAGATTTTCGAAAACTGCAGGACGCCGATCGACGTCGTGGCCACTTCGGAAGTCGGCGTATCGGTGACCATCGACAACTGCAACCATCTGGACGAAATCGTCAACGACCTCATGAAATACGGCACGGTGACGGTCGACCGGGAACTGACCATCATCTGTGTCGTCGGCGATCTGGAGTGGGACAACGTCGGGTTCGAATCGCGCATCGTCTATGCCCTGAAAGATATTCCCGTACGCATGATTTCCTACGGCGGCAGCAACTACAATGTCTCGCTGCTGGTCAGGGCCGCCGACAAGCAGAAAGCCCTGCAGGCCCTGAGCGACCACCTGTTCAACAGGGAAAGGGAGAAGGGAGAATGAATGCCCGCCGGCGCTTAATTAATCATTAATCATGAATCATTTATGAAAGGAATTTTTCCAACAGACAGGTTCGGGGGTCTCCGGACGCCCTTCTATTATTATGACATCGAACTGCTCCTCCGGACGCTGGACGCTGTCAACGAACAGACCGCCCGTTACGGCTATCATGAACATTACGCCGTCAAGGCCAACGCCAATCCGCGGATTCTTTCCCTGATTGCGCAAAAAGGACTGGGTGCGGACTGCGTCAGCGGCGGCGAGGTG
The DNA here is from genome assembly GCA_031271245.1 of Tannerella sp. GTDB lineage: Bacteria > Bacteroidota > Bacteroidia > Bacteroidales > Tannerellaceae > Tannerella. The sequence continues at coordinate 6,562 of JAISWC010000284.1, forward strand.
CAGGCGGCGCTGGACGCCGGTTTTCCGGCAGACAGGATTTTCTTCGCCGGCGTGGGCAAGGCCGACTGGGAAATCCGGCTGGGACTGGAACACGACATTGCCTGCTTCAACGTCGAGTCGCTGGCCGAACTCCGCGTGATTGACGAACTGGCCGCCGCCCGGAATCAAACGGCTACCGTCGCGCTGCGCATCAATCCGAACGTCGACGCACATACCCATGCCAAAATCACTACCGGACTGCAGGAAAACAAGTTCGGCATCACGGCCGGCAGCCTCCCCGGCGTGCTGGACGCCATGGCGGCCTTGACGCATGTACGCTTTTTCGGCATCCATTTCCATATCGGTTCGCAAATCACCGACCTGCCCGTCTTTCACGAGCTTTGCCTCCGCGCCAACGAACTGCAGGACGAACTGGAAACGCGCGGACTGACCGTCGCACACCTTAACTTCGGCGGCGGACTGGGCATCGACTATCATCACCCGAACCGGCAGCCCGTTCCGGACTTTGAGAACTTTTTCGCCGCTTTCCACCGGTTGATTCGGCTGCGACCGGGACAACAGATTCACTTCGAACTCGGACGCTCCGTCGTCGGACAGTGCGGCGCGCTGATTTCCCGGGCGCTGTATGTCAAGGAAGGCGAGATGAAGAAGTTTGCCGTTCTCGACGCCGGTTTCACGGAACTGATCCGTCCGGCCATGTACGACGCCTATCACCGGATCGAAAACCTTACGAGCAACGAAGCCGTGGAGACGTATGACGTTGTAGGCCCGATCTGCGAATCGTCCGACGTCTTCGCCCGGGAGCGGGAACTGAACCGCGTCCGTCGCGGCGACCTGATCGCGATCCGTTCCGCCGGCGCCTACGGCGAAGTGATGGCCTCGCAGTACAACTGCCGCCGGCTGCCGGAAGCCTTTTTCTCCGATCTTCTTTGAACGGAAAGATATTCCCGGAAGACAGAACATCTATGAGTACAGTGAAAGCAATCGCTCATGTAAATGAACTGACCGAAGATGTACGTATCCGAACATCATCACAGCCGTCTGACATTCGCTCTGCGTGACAGAGATTGCAAGCTCTGCGCGACAGAGATTGCAAGTTCTGTGCGACGGAGACGGTAACCTCTGCATGACGGAGGTTATAACCTCCGTCATGCAGAGGTGGCAAGGTAACTCGGAAAAAATTTCTTTATAACCATCACTGCGGTGGGAGGAGAGGTATTTGGCTTTTCCTTCAAAAGAAGTTTTATAGAGAATGTACCTGTTGACATCGAAAAGGTAAAAGAGGTTATCAACCGGATTAATGTATTGATTCTGGAATCCCGGTAGACAGTCGTGCATGCACAGCCATACTGCCTGATTTTGCCGTATTGGGGAGTCGGGTGCCGGCAGTAGTTACCGGAGCGGGATCATTCCCGTCCCGGCTTTGAGTGGCGCGGCTTAAGAGGGCGGGAGGAAGGTCAAGACCGGATGGGAATCCTGCTGAATATTAGTTAACCGCTTTTGAGGAATCAAGGTTTGCTAACTGTCTTCCTGTTTCGCGACCATTTGAAAATGAAACCCTGCCGCGAACGTACAGTCTTCATACCTCATTATTCTACCTGGCATAGTCTTTCAGTTTTTCGCGCAGTTCTTTCCGGGCAAAAAAGATACGGCTCTTGACGGTGCCGATGGGAAGATTGAGCGTTTCCGCGATTTCATTGTACTGGTAACCGCTCACGTACATGGAAAACGGGACTTTCAGGTCCTGGTTCAGGTCCCGGATGGCGCCGGTTATCTCCTGAAGCTGGAGCGAGCCGTCCGGCGAACCGAAGCCCGAGTCGTTCACAATGTCCAGCGCATACAGGTCAATGTTTTGGTCAATGACTGTTTGTGTACGGACAATCCTGTGATACTGGTTGATGAAAATGTTTCGCATGACCGTCAACACCCATCCCTTAAAATTTCGGTTGTCTATAAATTTCTCTTTGTTATCCAGCACTTTAAGAGACGTCTCCTGCATCAGGTCTTTCGCGTCGTCCCGGTTGGCTGTGAGGGATAATGCAAAATTCATCATGTTTTCTTGCATACCCAATAATTTTTCCTGAAATTGCGCCGTTTTCATAACTGAATAATTTATCTGAACATAACTGTTGTACATTTGTTGATATACAAATATACAGTTTAAACCGGAAATTGTTCAGGAGTTTTGAGATAATTAACTGAATGGTCAACAAATAAATATTTAATAACAAATGAAACTAAGATGCTTAACTATTCATCGTACAGGCCGTTGGGCCGTATGCCTGCTGGCTTGCTGGCTGGGGCTGATTTTTGTATCATCCGCCACGGCTCAATCACTTGTCTACAGGATTGACATTAAAAAGGAAATCAGTCGAACGACTCAGATTTATCTCAGTCGCGGACTGGGCGAAGCGCAGGCGCTTGGCGCGGATGCCGTACTCATCCATTTGAATACGTACGGAGGGCTGCTGGAGTCGGCGGATTCGATGCGCACCGCCATTTTGTACAGTCCCGTTCCCGTATACGTGTTTATCGACAACAACGCCGCTTCCGCCGGGGCGCTTATTTCGCTGGCCTGCGACGGGATATTCATGCGCCGGGGCGCAAATATCGGCGCCGCGACCGTAGTGGACATGAGCGGCGGGGAAATGCCCGACAAATACCAGTCCTACATGCGTTCCATGATGCGATCCACCGCCGAAGCGTACGGAAAAGATACGGTTATCCGGGGGCAGGACACGACTTTTCGCTGGAAACGCGACCCGCAGATTGCCGAAGCCATGGTGGACGACCGTATCGTGATTCCCAACCTGATCGATTCCGGCAAGACGCTGACATTTACTGCCGAAGAAGCCCTGCGGTGGGGATACTGCGACGGGATTGCCGAGTCGGTGGAAGACGTAATTACGAATCATTTGGGCTACCGGGAGTATACGCTGACCGGTTATCAGCCCTCGTGGCTGGACGAACTGAAAGGTTTTCTGATGAATCCGGTACTGCAATCCATCCTGATTCTGCTTATCATCGGCGGCATCTACTTTGAGTTGCAGACGCCGGGCGTCGGTTTTCCACTGGTGGCCTCCATCCTTGCGGCGGTACTCTATTTCGCGCCGCTGTACGTGGAAGGACTGGCCGCCAACAGGGAGATTCTGCTGTTTGTCATCGGCGTGATTCTGGTGGTGCTGGAAATATTTGTGATTCCCGGTTTCGGGGTGACCGGTATTGGCGGCATGGTCCTGATGGTGACCGGATTTCTCCTTGCCTTGCTGAATAATGTGACCTTCCGCTTCGACGACGTGAGCGGCTCCGAGATGGGACGCGCTTTCATGATTGTGAGCATCGGTATCGTACTGGGGATGGCGAGCATGATCTGGTTGTCGAACCGCATCGGGGCACAGGGTATGTTCCGCAGGGTAGCCCTGAACGCCGACCTGCAGGAATCCATATCCGCGCCTCCGCTGTCCGGGCTGGTCGGCAGGGAGGGAACGGCAGTCACCGTACTGCGCCCTTCGGGAAAAGTGATGATTGAGGGCGAGTGGTACGACGGTATCTCGGAATCCGGTTTCATCGAGAAAGGTGCAGGCATACGGGTCGTGCGTTTCGAGAACGCACAGGTGTATGTGGAAAAAATGTAACGCAAGAGGCTGAAAGTCTTCATTCGACATCTTTGCGGTAGACGGTACGGCGCAAAATAAAAAGGACAAAAGGATTGTTTCATCCTTTTGTCCTTTCGCCGGACGTTTCGAGGGTGGAGGAAATTAAACAATCTCCACAAAATCGCCGTCGCCGGACAGCGCCTGTTCTACTGTATTTGTGGTTTGTTCCTCGCTTTCCGGATTATACTTGACGGTGTAATCCTTCTCTCCTTCAGGCGTCTTTACACGGATAGTCAGTTGAATTTCTTCCCCTCCCGTTTCCAACGACGACAGGTCGAATGACACAATCCCTTTGCGCTGGACATAAGCGTTGTCCTGGTAGGCATTATGCCGAAATTCAAAATACCGGGGCGTATCTTCGCTGTTGCGTTTCACCAGATTGATGAAATGCTTGACACTTCCGCCGTAACTGAATTCGAACTTCACGTTCAGGTAGCCGTCGCCAACCCACAGATCGAGAATCCTGACCGGATCGTTTCCGAAATAGCTGTCATTCTCCTCACCCCGGTCTTCGGCGATCGGTTTCGTCAACACATCCTGGATGTCAAGCACCTTCACGGCATGATCATAGTCATAATAGGTATCCGACAAGACGGTATAATACGCCAGTGCACGATGCTTTTCCTTTGGGACATACCAGGGGATATTGGTAGCCGCCGGCCATAAGGTAGTACCGTGGTCCAGCCGCAGATAATAAGTCGGCGAATCGTCCGACGGAACGACCGTCGCCATCGAATACCACACATTGCCCAACGAATATCCGTCATCGTCCATGCACGAATTACAAACGCAGGATGCCGCCAGGACACTTGCACATGCAAAAATCAATTTCACTGTTTTCATATTTTCATTATTTGATTGTTCAACACCTGTAAAGATGAAAATCCTTCCCCGAACGCTGCAAGCAGGTCGGCTAAATTATGTTATACCGTGTGCGGTATGGTTTTGTGCATTGTCTGTAGAGTAGTCCCCTGATAATGCTTACAGCCAGCCGAAATAACGAGGTCAAAGTTTCTGTATCCACTCCGCATCGTTTTCATCATCTTTGCGATCCGTCACATTCACATTCAAACTCTTCTACCGCTATTTCTCTGTTGTTTAGCGGATACACAACTACCATGCCATGTTCGAAACTTTTTTCAAATGTAGCTGTTTTTGGGGACACCCGTTCGGGAGGGACTCTTTGACCCCGTTATTTCGGCAGGCTGTAAGCATTATTAGGGGATTACTGACTACTCTACAAACAATTTATTTATTTCGCATGACTTAACGATGCGGGAGTGCATTTTTTTTTGTTCCTTTGCAGCAAAACTGAAGATATGGATGACAGACAGCAGATGATACTCCGTACCGAAGACCTGGTGAAGAAGTACCGGAATCGGACGGTGGTAAACCATGTTTCCATCAACGTGAAGCAGGGCGAAATCGTCGGTTTGCTGGGCCCCAACGGCGCCGGCAAGACGACGACTTTCTATATGACCGTCGGCCTGGTCACGCCCAACGAAGGCAACATATTTCTCGACGACACGGACATAACGGGCTATCCCGTATACCGCCGGGCGCGCAGGGGCATCAGTTATCTGGCGCAGGAAGCGTCGGTGTTCCGGAAGATGACGGTCGAGGACAACATTTGTGCCGTGCTCGAAATGACCGGCGCGTCGAGAGACTACCAGAAGGAAAAGCTCGAAAGCCTGATTGCGGAATTTGGCCTGCAGAAAGTCCGGCGCAACCTGGGCGACCGGCTGTCGGGCGGCGAGCGGCGGCGCGCGGAGATAGCCCGCTGTCTGGCCATTGACCCGAAATTCATCATGCTCGACGAACCCTTCGCCGGTGTCGACCCCATCGCCGTGCAGGATATCCAGATGATTGTAGCCCGGCTGAAACACAAACATATCGGCATCCTGATTACCGACCACAACGTGCACGAGACGCTGAGCATCACCGACCGCGCCTACCTGCTTTTCGAGGGAAAAGTGCTGTTTCAGGGGATGGCCGAGGAACTGGCGGCCAACGAGATCGTCCGCGAGAAGTATCTCGGACGCGACTTCGAGTTGCGGAAGAAGAAATTCTGACCCTATCCGGAGGACAGTCATGGCAGATGCGTTTCTTTCGGTACAAACCCCGCTGGCCTGGGGCGTACTCTTTCTTTCGGCCTTTTTCATCGGGATGTCGAAGACCGGCATCCAGGGCATCAACATGCTGATGATTCCCCTGATGGCCCTTGCGTTCGGCGCCAAACCCTCTACGGGGGTGATCCTGCCGATGCTGTGTTTTTCCGACTTGCTGGCGGTGGCGTATTACCGGCGTTCGGCGGAATGGAAATATATTTTCAGGCTGTTGCCTGCGGCGCTGGGCGGCTTTGCGCTGGCGCTGGCGGCAGATTCGCTGGTACCGCCGGCGCAGTTCAAACACTTGCTGGCAGGGTGCCTGATGGCCGTGATGGTCATCATGGGCTGGCCGGGAAAGGGAAAGGGGGAAAATAAACTGGCCGAACGGTGGTGGTACGGGCCGGCGTTCGGACTGCTGGGCGGTTTCACCACCATGATCGGGAATGCCGCCGGCCCGGTAATGGCCATTTACCTGCTGTCCGTGAGACTGCCGAAATACGCCTTCGTCGGCACCAGTGCGTGGTTCTTTCTGGTCATCAACTATCTGAAGATTCCCATACAGCTGTTTGCCTGGCACAACATCACGGCGTCGTCTCTGCTGCTCAACCTCTACACCGTTCCCTTCATGCTGGCCGGCGCCGTCGCCGGGATTTACGCGGTCCGGAAACTGCCGGAAAAGGGATTCCGGTCGGTCATCACCGTGATTACGGCGCTCTCTGTGCTGATTCTGCTATTTTGAAAGGATTTCCGGCAAAAATGTGTATCTTTGTTCGCAAATCGACATGTAAATGAAACAGAAACAGAAAAACAGTCTGGTTTTTTACACATTGATGATTCTCGTTTCCGGAATACTGGTGTGGTTTATCTGCCGAAAGGGGGAACACCTCCGGACGGCCGGTCAAACCGCGGTGCAGGCACCTGCGCCGCAAAACCTGAACGACGGATTCAATCTCTTTGTAGAACTGATGGCGGAACACATCCGGACGCCGTTCGGACTGCTGCTCCTGCAGGTCATTGCCATTCTGCTTACGTGCCGGATCGCCGGATGGATTTTCAACAAACTCAGGCAGCCGTCCGTCATTGGTGAAATTGTGGCCGGCATTCTGCTCGGGCCGTCGATTCTGGGCTATTTCATGCCGGAGGTTTCCGGGTTTCTCTTTCCGGCGGAATCCCTTTCGAACATCAATATACTCAGTCAATTCGGACTGATTCTGTTTATGTATTCCATCGGGATGGAACTGGATCTGGGCGAAATGAAGAAAAAGTTCCGGACCAGCCTCCTGATCAGTCATACCAGCATGATCATTCCCTTTACGCTGGGTGTCCTGATGGCCTATTTCATTTATGACCGGTATGCTTATGCGGAAACGCCCTTTCTCCCGTTTGCGCTTTTCATCGGCATCGCAATGAGCATCACGGCGTTTCCCGTACTGGCACGGATCATCCAGGAGAAAAAACTGACGCGGACACACCTGGGAACCGTGACGCTGGCCAGCGCCGCCAACGGCGACCTGACGGCCTGGTGCATCCTGGCCTGCGTAATCGCCGTCGCCCAGGCCGGCAGTATGCTCAGCGCCACCTACAACATCCTGTTTTCCGTTGTATACATGACGGTCATGTTCCTGATCGTCCGTCCGCTGCTGCGGATGATCGGTGACCTGTATCACAACAAGGAAGTGGTTACCAGGCCGCTGACCATGCTGATGTTCCTGATTCTGCTGATATCGTCCTATCTGACGGAGATACTGGGGCTGCATGCGCTGTTCGGTGCGTTCATCGTGGGAATTGTGATGCCGGACAATGCCCGTTTCCGCGAGCTGATGAGCGAAAAGGTAGAAGACGTGTCGCTGACGCTGTTTTTGCCGCTCTTCTTCGCTTCCACGGGGCTGCGTACGGAAATCGGCCTGCTGAATACGCCGGAGATGTGGCTGCTGTGCGGCGTTTTCATTCTGGTGGCCATCGTCGGGAAATTCGGCAGCACGCTGATTTCCGCCCGCTTTGCCAGGGAAAGCTGGAAAAACAGCCTGCTGCTGGGCGGACTGATGAATACGCGCGGACTGATGGAACTGGTGATCCTGACGATCGGCTACGAGATGCATATCCTGCCTCCGGCGATTTTCGTGATACTGATCCTGATGACGCTCGTCACCACCTTTATGACGATGCCGCTGCTGTCGTTCATCGTCTTCTGTTTCCGCACGAGCGAAAGAATCACTCTGCAACGCCGGGACAGGCAAAAGAAAAACGTATTCAGGGTATTGCTGTCTTTCGGACGGGCAAGCAACGGCCAACTCATGCTCGACGTGGCTCACCAGATGTTCTCGCAGCGAAAAGACCGGCTCCACCTGACGGCGCTCCACTTGACGGTCGGCTCGGACGTCAATCCCCTGCATACGGACAATTTCGAACGGGTGAGTTTCGGCCCCATCCTCTATGAAGCCAAAAAACTGAACATGCAGATTCAAACCCGTTACGAAGTGTCGCCCAATGCCGGGCAAAGCATTGTGACAATAGTGAACGAAGAGCCTTACAACTTTCTGCTGGTAGGCTCGGGCATCTCCATGAGCAACCTCTCGAACGACGTCGAGGCAAGGAATATCTATTCGTCATTTCTTCGGTTTCTGGGCTTTTGGGGGATTTTCAAGCGTTTCGCACCGACCCAGTTCCTGTTTTTGCCCGGCTCGCTGATCCAGGACAAGACGAAGTGGTTCATCGAGCAAAGCCGCTGTTCGGTCGGCGTCTTCGTGAACCGCGGCTTTATCCAGGCTACCCGTATCATCCTTGTCATCCAGTCGGCGGAAGACCTGTTCCTGCTCGACTATGTGAAATCGCTGGTGAAATCGACCAAAGGAACGGTGAGCGTACTGAACCGCAGCAGTTTTATCTCTTCCGGAAACGAAAAGATTCACGCGGCGCTGACCGGCTTCGTCGCCCGCACGGCAGACGCCCTGATTCTTCCCGAAATAGACCTGATGAGCGAATCGTTCAACGGACAGGACTTCATGCTGATCAGCTACGCCACATGGAATCTCCTCACCGTCGAATGTGAAGAGGCGCTCAAGGACATGCCTTCCACGCTCATCATCCACCATCGCGACAGAGAGGCGTAAGATATTATCCCGCATGTGTGCAGCAGGCTATCCACCCGAGTGCATCAGGCTGTCTATGGAGTCGTCAGAAAAATAAGTGTTACATTTATCCGCAGATTTGGGTAGTTAGCAGTCCCCTAATAATGCCTGCAGCCCCTCTAAAAGCAACCGTGTCAGTCTGGGCGTCTTTGAGCCGGATGATGTTACACAGCATGTTTTTTTCTCATTTGTTCGGAGGTAAGTCCGCCTGTTTCACCTTTGGCAAATTTTTCTTCCATTTCGTACAGGCTGTCGTTCAGTTCCTCGAGGGAACAGAGGAACGGAGGGATGTCCGGTACGGTCGTATCGCTGCTGTCATGGACGGTGATCCCGGATACCCATGCCGGACTGGAAAGCAGTTCCTTTAAAAAAGGTATTGCGGCTTCGCTCGCAGGCGTTATGGAGATTGTTTTCATATTGTTCTTTTGTTTGCTCATACCTGTTCGTCATATCGAAAGCAAAGTTATAGAGAATATTTTATGCAACCGTAAGGCAGGACGTTCAAATTTTCGGGCGGAATAAAACCGGTATACGTTATACCGACCGGTCCGAAATGCCCCCGGCATGAAAAACAGTTTGGATATATCCGTAAAAAACCGTTCTTTTGCATTCTGCAAAATGAACTGTAAAGGAAATGTATATGCGTACGACAGCGCTTCAATATCTTTATTTGCAAAAACCGGTGACTACGATGTTGCTGGTGGCTTTGCTGTCCGTTCTGCCGTGGATTGCCGCGGGAGACTTTTCGACCAAGGGTGAACCGCGCGAAGCGGCGGTCGCCGTTTCGATGCTGGAATCGGGGAACTGGATGTTGCCCAGGGTCTATGCCGACGAATTTGCCTACAAGCCGCCGATGACGCACTGGCTGATGGCGCTCTTTTCCCTGCCGCAGGGACACGTCTCGCCCTTCACCGCCCGCCTCCCCTCGGCGCTGGCTTATGCGGCGCTGCTGGCCGTCTCGCTGCTGTTTTTCGGCGCGAAAGTTCGCATTCAGGAGGCTTTTATCGCGACGCTGCTGCTTTTCACCTGCGTGGAAATCCACCGCGCGGGCATGACGGCGCGCGTCGACATGCTGCTGACGTTCTTTATCGTCGCCGGGCTGATGCGGCTGTTCTGGTGGGAGGATAAACGCGAACTCAAGGGGTTGCCCGTGGTGATTCCCCTCCTGCTCAGCGGCGCCTTCCTGACCAAGGGGCCGGTAGGTTTGATTCTACCGGTATTTGTGTTTGGCGTCTACCTGTTGCTGCTGCGCAGATACAGTCTTTTCAAAATAGCTAAATCACTGCTTTACATCAGCGTCGCGTCGCTCTTTCTGCCCGCGCTCTGGTACATTGAAGCCTGGCGGACGGGGGGAGATGATTTCCTGAACGTGGCGCTGGCCGAAAACTTCGGACGGTTTTTCCATCTCAATCCGGGAAACATCCACTACGACCTGGGACACAAAAACGGCGCATGGTACAATCTCGTCACCCTGGTAGCCGGCTTCATCCCCTGGACGCTGCTGCTTTTTTTCTCGCTCTTCGGACTGAAAATCGGCAAACCCGGCGTTCCGTTGAAGGAATGGCCGGCGAGG
>JAISWC010000145.1 GCA_031271245.1 Tannerella sp.
CCCAACACCCTTTCCCCCTCCGTAGTCGAACCCGTTCCGGAGAGCGCCGCCACCCGCGTTTGGGCATCCGGCGGACAGCTGTACATCACCGCCGCATCGACCGGCACGGCGCAGGTCTACACCGTGGCCGGCCAATCGGCAGCGACCGTCACGCTGACCGCCGGCGAGACCGCCGCAACGCCGCTGCCGCCGGGCGTGTACATCGTCGCAGCGGAAGGGCGGACCTGGAAGGCGGTGATCCGGTAAACGCCGCCGAACGGAGCGACGAGACCTGACAGGTTTTCAAAAACCTGTCAGGTCTGTAATTCGTACACCGTTTGCGTACGAACGCTGTAACCCGACAGCTACCGACGCTGTGACACCTTTAAAACGGCATGTTCGATACGCCGTCGGCGATAAAATCCTCCTGAGCGGGTATCTGCTGATAGGCATAGTCGGCGTCACTGCTGTTGATGCTGGAGGTAAATTCGCGGTTGAGTTCTTCGTCCAGATTTGTGAATTTGGCATAATCGCTCTTGAAACGCAGGCGTATATCGCCCGTGGAGCCGTTGCGATGCTTGGCTACAATGATTTCCGCCAGTCCGAGTAATGAATTGCCCTTCTCGTCTTCAACGATTTTGTAGTATTCCGGTCGATGAATGAAGCAGACCATGTCCGCATCCTGTTCGATGGCGCCCGATTCGCGCAGGTCGGCCAGTTGGGGACGTTTGCCTTCGATGCCCTGGCGGTTTTCCACGCCGCGGTTCAGCTGCGACAGGGCAATGATGGGGATATTCAGTTCCTTGGCCAGTCCCTTGAGCGATCGCGAAATGGTGCTGACTTCCTGTTCACGGCTGCCGAACCGCGTCTTCTGCTGCCTGCTTTCGGTGGCGTTCATCAGTTGCAGGTAGTCGATGAAGATACATTTCACGGCGTGTTCGCGAACCAGCCGCCGCGCTTTGGTTCGCAGTTCGAAAATCGAAAGGCTGGGCGTGTCGTCCACATAGATTTTGGCGTCATACAATTCCTTGATTTTGTAGTCCAGCTGTTCCCACTCGAAAGGAGCGAGCTGGCCGCTTTTGATTTTGTCGCCGGAGATTTCGCAGACGTTCACAATCAGACGGTTCACTAATTGTACATTGCTCATTTCGAGCGAGAAGAGCGCTACCGGAATATCAACATTCACAGCCATGTTTTTGGCCATGGACAGGACAAAGGCGGTCTTGCCCATGGCCGGGCGGGCGGCGATAATCACCAGGTCGGAATTTTGCCAGCCGGACGTGATCTTGTCCAGCGCCGTAAAGCCGCTGCGCAGGCCGCTGAGACCTTCTTTCCGGCTGGCGGCCTTTTGCAGCAAATCCATGGATTCCTTGATGATGGGATTGATCTGGATCGCTTCATTCTTGATATTTCGCTGGGCGATTTTGAACAGTTCCGCCTCGGCTTCCTGCATCAGGTCATCAATATCCGATGTTTCGTCGTATGCTTTCCCCTGCACCGTACCGGTATACCGGATCAGTTCCCGCGCCAGGAATTTCTGGGCGATGATGCCGGCATGATATTCAAGGTGTGTCGTACTGGCCACCTTTTCCGTCAGTTGAGAGATGTAGAACGGCCCTCCGATGGCCTCCAGATCGCCCCTGCGACGGAGCTGCTCCGTCACGGTGAGCATGTCTACCGGCCGTTGATGCACGGCCAGGTCTACGATTGCCGCATAAATCAGTTCATGTGCTTTCTCATAAAAGCTTTCGGGTTTCAGTATTTCGCTGACCTGGAAATAGGCATCTTTCTCAAGCATCAGCGCACCCAGCACGGCCTCTTCGATTTCCCGCTCCTGCGGTGGAAGCCGGCTGGCATCCGAAACTTGCATGGTTGCCGGTTTTTTCCAGTTTTTTCCTCTGTTTTCTTCTTCTGCCATTGTCTTATTTGATTTACCGCCAAAAGTAGTTATTTCCCCAAAAACGGCATCCCGTTTCATGCGTTTTTTATCAACAGCGTTATGAACAAAACGTGTTTATTCCCGCCGGACCGTTCCGGAAATAAAAGAGGAAGATACCCCCGGGCACCTTCCTCTTCTTTTGAAAGCAAAAAAACGGTTTCCTGTTAATTAAATCATTGAATCGTCTTATCCCAGGAATCCCAGCAGAATCCCGGCGGCGACAGCCGAACCGATGACGCCGGCCACGTTCGGCCCCATGGCGTGCATCAGCAGGTAGTTGGTCGAGTCGTACTCCATTCCCACGGTTTGCGAGATACGCGCGGAGTCCGGCACGGCCGATACGCCTGCATTCCCGATCAGCGGGTTGATTTTATTCCCTTCCCGCAGGAAAAGATTGAAGAACTTCACGAACAGGAGGCCGGCACACGTGGCTATCACAAACGACAAGGCGCCGAGACCGAATATTTTCAGCGAATTGACGGTCAGGAACTGCGTTGCCTGCGTGGAGGCGCCTACCGTGATACCCAGCAGGATGGTGATGGTGTCGATCAGCGGTCCGCGGGCCGTTTCGGCCAGCCGGCGCGTCACGCCGCTTTCCTTAATCAGGTTGCCGAAGAAGAGCATCCCCAGCAGCGGCAGTCCCGACGGGACCAGGAAACAGGTCAGCAGCAGCCCGACGATGGGAAAGATAATCTTCTCGGTCGACGATACGGCGCGGGGCGATTTCATCCGTATCAGCCGCTCCTTCGGGGTGGTCAGCAGCCGCATGAACGGCGGCTGGATGATGGGTACCAGCGCCATGTAGGAGTAGGCCGACACGGCTATGGCTCCCATCAGGTTCGGAGCCAGTTTGGAGGAGAGGAAAATGGCTGTCGGGCCGTCGGCGCCGCCGATGATGCCGATGGCGCCGGCCTGGCTCGGATCGAAGCCCATCTGCAGGGCGATGACGTAGGCGCCGAAGATGCCGAACTGCGCCGCGGCGCCGATCAGCATCAGCTTCGGGTTGGAGATGAGCGCCGAAAAGTCGGTCATGGCGCCGATGCCCAGGAAGATGAGCGGCGGATACCAGCCCGACGTGACGCCCTGGTACAGGATGTTGAACACCGACCCTTCTTCGTAGATACCCAGTTGCAACCCGGCATCCTTGAAGGGTATGTTGCCTATCAGGATGCCGAAGCCGATGGGGATCAGGAGCATTGGTTCAAATTCGTATTTGATGGCCAGGAAGATAAAGATCAGTCCGACGGCGATCATGGCGAAATGTCCGGGCGTGGCGTTGTAGAATCCCGTGTAGGTGAGGAACAGTTGAAGGTTCTCGGCGAGAAACGATAAAAAACTTTCTTGCATGATTCCGTTACGTTAGTTGATGACTACCAGTACTGCGCCTTCGAGGACGGATTCGCCCTTTTCGACCTTGATTTCCGCGACCTTGCCGGTGTATTCGGAGGAGATGGTATTTTCCATCTTCATGGCCTCGAGGACGAGCAGTTTCTGTCCCTTTTTCACTTCGTCTCCCACCTTGCAGTCGATGCTCAGGATGACGCCGGGCAGCGGCGACCGGACTGCGCCCTTCACGCCGCCACCGGCCGGACGCGATACGAGCGGCGCACCGGACAACGTGGTCGGCGCCTGCGCCGGACGCTTGATGGTGACTACATGCTTCTTGGCCGGCTTGTCCATCAGCACCCTGTAGGGCGTGCCGTTGACTTCCACCTCGGCCACGGTACCTTCTATCTTGTTTACCGTAATGTTATAGATACTTCCGTTGATTGTATATTTGAATTGTTTCATCTGATGATTTATTTTTTAAAGATTATTTTCTGACAGATTCTCTCAGGCCGTAGATTTTCGAACTCCACGGCGAATAGTGACGCGCCACCTTGCGGATGGTCAGCACCGTATTTTCCAGGTCGTGGACGTCTTCCTCCGTGGCTTCGTAAAGCGCTGCGGCGATGGCGGCAAACACTTCGCCGGCTTCCGGTTCGCCGTGTTTGACTTCGCTGCTCTCGCTGATCTTCATCGAACGGCGCCGGCTGGCCTTGATAGCCGTCTGGCCGGTGTATTTGAAGAAGAAGTAGAGAAAGATCAGCCCGATGAAGACGACGGACATCGCCGTGACGGTCATGCCTATGCCCCAAGCGTCGTTTTGCCGGAAACTTTCGATTTTCTCGTTCGAGTCGAGGATTTTGTTGTTGCTACTCGGCGTCACCTTCTCGAGGGTTTCCCACCGGCCGGTACCGTCGACCGTCAACCCGTAACTGATGTCGGCATGTTGACCGGCGGGGACGACGATTTCGTCAATCAGCGTCCTGCCGTCGGTATCGTAAAGCGCCAGGTAGTTTTCCCCGGAGGGACTGAGCTTGAAGTTCACGTGAAACGTACCTCGCGTAGCCAGGTCGTCCGCCCAGAAGAGCACGTGCTGGCGCGGCGGTATTTTGGTCTGCACGTCGCCTTTGGGTATCATGTACTTTTGCGGGTTGTTCCGGTCGTTCGTCAGGAAGCAGCCGCCGATATTGACCGTGCCCCGCGACGTGTTGAACAGTTCGACCCATCCGCTGTTCATGCCGTAGTCGTCCACAAAATTAGTCTCGTTGATAACCAGTACCTCGTTGAAACGCATGCTGGCCGTCCGCTGTCCCTGTGCCGCCAAAACGCAGAAAAACATTAGCAACAGGGCAATTCCTGTTCCTTTTCCTTTTTTATCCATAGCAAAATGATTTAGAGAGGAATATTGCCGTGCTTTTTCGCCGGGTTCGTCAGTTTCTTCGTCTGCAACTGCTGCAGGGCGCGTGTGACGCGGAATCGCGTGTTGCGCGGCTCGATCACATCGTCGATGTAGCCATATCTGGCTGCATTGTACGGATTGGCGAACAGGCTGTCATATTCCGTCACCTTTTCGGCCATGAGGGCTACCGGGTCGGCTGCATCCTTGAGTTCCCGAGCATACAGCACTTCGGCTGCACCCGCGCCGCCCATGACGGCGATTTCGGCCGTCGGCCAGGCGTAGTTCAGGTCGCCGCGCAGCTGCTTGCAACTCATCACGATGTGCGAGCCGCCGTAGGACTTGCGCAGCGTCACGGTCACTTTCGGTACCGTCGCCTCGCCGTAGGCGTAGAGCAGCTTCGCGCCGTGCAGGATGACGCCGTTGTATTCCTGCCCTGTTCCCGGGAGGAAGCCCGGCACATCGACCAGTGTCACCAGCGGGATGTTGAACGCGTCGCAGAAGCGTACGAAGCGTGCGCCCTTGCGCGAGGCGTTGCAGTCCAGCACGCCGGCCAGGTATTTCGGCTGGTTGGCGACAATGCCCACGGACTGTCCGTTGAAGCGGGCAAAGCCGATGATGATGTTCTTGGCATAGTCCTGCTGGACTTCAAAGAACTCGTTGTTGTCGACAATCGTGCCGATGACTTCGTACATGTCGTAAGCCTGGTTGGCGCTGTCGGGGATGATTTCGTTCAGGACATCGTCCAGCCGGTCGATTGGGTCGGTACATTCCACGTAGGGCGCCTCCTCGAGGTTGTTCTGCGGGATGTAGCTGAGCAACTTGCGGATCATGGCCAGTCCGTCTTCTTCGGTTTTGGCGGTGAAGTGGGTGACGCCCGACTTAGTCGAGTGCACGCTTGCGCCGCCCAGGTTTTCCTGGTCGACGTCTTCGCCGGTCACGGACTTGACCACCTTCGGGCCGGTCAGGAACATATAGGACGTCCCTTCCGTCATCAGCGTGAAGTCGGTCAGCGCCGGGGAATACACGGCGCCGCCGGCGCAGGGGCCGAAGATGCCGGAGATTTGCGGAATCACGCCGGAGGCCAGGATATTGCGCTGGAAAATCTCCGAATAGCCGGCCAGGGCGTTGATGCCTTCCTGAATGCGTGCACCGCCCGAATCGTTGATGCCGATGCAGGGGGCGCCCATTTTCATGGCCATGTCCATCACCTTGCAGATTTTCTGCGCCATGGTCTCCGACAGCGATCCGCCAAAGATGGTGAAATCCTGTGCGAAGACATAGACCAGCCGTCCGTCAATCGTGCCGCTACCGGTCACCACGCCGTCGCCCAGGAAGGTTTTCTTTTCCTGTCCGAAGTTCGTACAGCGGTGTTTCACAAACATGTCCATCTCCTCGAAACTGCCTTCGTCCAGCAGCATGGAGATACGTTCGCGTGCGGTATATTTGCCGCGTTCGTGCTGTTTGTCGATGGCTTTTTCGCCGCCACCCAGCCGTGCCTGATCGCGCAAGGCAATCAGTTCCCTTACTTTTTCAAGTTGATTACTCATTTGATGTATGATTATTTATTTTCAGTTTCGGTTATTTTTCGGCCGTCATGCAGAGTTCAGTCAGGACGCTGCCCGTCGATTTGGGATGCAGGAAGGCGATGCTCAGGCCCTCGGCGCCGGCGCGCGGCGCTTTGTCAATCAACTGCACGCCGTGGGAGGCCACTTCGTCGAGCGCTGCCTGTACCGACGGGACGGCAAAGGCGATGTGATGAATCCCTTCACCCTTTTTTTCAATAAACTTTGCAATCGTACTGTCTTCGCTCGTCGGCTCCAGCAGTTCGATTTTCGTCTGTCCAACCTTGAAAAAGGCCGTTTTCACCTTCTGATCGGCAACTTCTTCGATGCTGTAACACTTCAAACCCAACACCTTTTCATAATATGGCAAATGGGCATCAATGCTTTTCACAGCGATGCCCAAATGCTCGATGTGAGATATATTCATATGTCTTTTATCTTTAAATATGTAAATAAATTCCGGGTGCAAAGGTAGGGAAAATTATCAATAACCGCCCTGCAATAGCTGACAAATGTGTCCGTTAATAATGCGTAACCCCCGCAAATTTATTTATACGCGATTGTTGATATGAAGCCTTATCCGGATTTCGACCCGGTATTATTTGACTTTGGCATTTTAGTACGCACTGACTTACCCGTCGCATCTTCTTTCCGGCGAGGCCCCACAATCAAAACAAAGTATTCGGTCGGACAGGTTTATGAATTTGGTGCGGAAAAATTTCAGGGAACAACGCGACGTCGGCTTCTATGCCGACCAATTGTGCCTTACACCGACTATCCGGCAAATCAACGATGAACTGAATTTTGCGTTTGCAACAGCAAAGAGAGGCTGTCCCGGAGATCGGGGCAGCCTCTCTTTCGTTTCCTGCCGTCGGTCCCGGCAGGAAAGAGATACACATTCCGTGTTTCAGGCTTCCTGCCGTTTGCCGACCCAGTATCCGAAGGAGGCAATGACGATGAAGCATATCAGCGGCAACACAAACGAGATGCGTATCGACGAAATCCAGCTGAACCAGACAGCCTTGTCGATCAGCAAGCCTTGCAGCGGAGGCATCACGCAACCGCCGCCGATAGCGAGTATCAATCCCGCCGAAGCTAATTTTGCTTCGTCGCCCATTCCCTTCAGCGCAATGCCGTATATCGTCGGGAACATCAGCGACATACACGCCGATATGGCCACAATTGAGTATAGCCCGACCATTCCGTGAATGAAAATTGCGCCTAATGTACAGACTGTACCGCCGATAGCAAGCGTTGTCAGCAACAGGCTCGGTTTGATGTATTTCAACAGGAAAGTGCAGATGAAACGGCTTGTTACGAAAATACCCATTGCAATCATGTTATATCCCTGCGCCGTTGCCTTCGACATCCCAAGTTCGATTTCGGCATATTGAATGACAAATGTCCAGACCATAATCTGTACGCCAACGTAAAATGCCTGCGCAACAACCGAAAAAACATAACGCTTGTTTTTAAACAGATTTTTAACCGTTTGCCCGACAGTATAAGCGCCCGAATCGGCGGAAACAATCTTTGGCAATTTCGATACAAGAAATACTATGAAAAAGCAGAATACCACACCTCCGAGCAACAAATACGGCAAACTCACCGTATCGAGGTC
>JAISWC010000178.1 GCA_031271245.1 Tannerella sp.
CCAGTTTTCCTCTTCTTCTATTATTTCTTCTTCGTATACTTCCTCCTGTGCATAAGCGGCGAAAACGGCACAGAGGGCAAACAGCGTCAGAATTATTTTATTCATAGTCATCTAAAATGTAATATTGCAACTTAAACCATAGAGGGACGCGGTACAGCGCGTGGCCGGCGCTACGACCGGCTCGATGCGCAGGGACAGATCGGGCGATATGTCGAAATCAAACAACTGGGCATCGACATAGGCGTCGGCCATGCAAATGAAATACCATCCGATGGTCAGGATGATACTCAAATCCCGGTAACGGCGGTAAAAGTCCCGGCCGTTTTTCAGGCGGCTTTTGAAGTTGCTATCCGTCAGATAGCTTGCCGGGTCCCGGCCTGCCGGCACAAAACTGATCCAACTCTCATGCCAGCTGTCGGGACTGTTCGGATCGTCTTTCGACAGGTCAAAATAAGCCTGCGAGTAGTCCTGATAATTCTTGTTGTTCCAGGTGACGGCATAAATAAAACCCATGTATCCCCCGTATACCAGCGGTAATTTCCAGTATTTCCGGTTGTAAATCTGTCCCAGTCCGGGAAACACGGCCGAATAAATGACCGCTCGCCGGGAGTTCGGCTTGAAGAGCGGCGCGTTCGTCATTTCCAGTCTCTTCAGCGTATCCGCCTGCTGTAATTCTCCGACCCGCGTCGAATCGGCAAAGATGCGGGGCACCGTGTCGTTTCCCGCCACCCCGGTTTCCTGCGCGCAGGCCGGAGACGTCAGGCCGTTTGACAAAACGACGAAGGTCATGATGATTATTTTACAACAGTGCTCCACCCGGGTTGATATTTATTATTTCATTCGATCCAGCAGTCCCATAATCTGTTCCAGTTCCGTTTCGGAATCGAACGGGATGACGATTTTCCCATTTCCTTTTTCGATGTCGCAGGTCAGTTTCACCTTGACCCGGAAAAAATCGGACAACTGACTCTTCAACGCCCTGTATTCTTCGGGCAACAGTTTCCGGGCGCTTTTTGCGGGCGTTTCGGGCGCGTCGCTGCCTTCTTCCGGCACATTGCGTACCAGTTCTTCCACCTGGCGTACCGACAGGCCGTCGGCCAGAATCTGTTCATACAGGGCCAGCTGTATTTCCGGGTCATCCATCGGAATCAGTGCGCGTGCATGTCCCATGTCGATCCGTTTATCCATCAGTCCCATCTGTATTTCCGCGGGCAGTTTCAGCAGCCGCAGGTAGTTGGTGATGGTCGCCCGTTTTTTTCCGACCCGTTCGCTCAGGGCTTCCTGCGTGTATCCCTTGGTATCAATCAGTTTTTGATACGTCAGGGCGATTTCAATGGCGTTCAGGTCTTCGCGCTGGATGTTTTCAATCAGCGCGATTTCGGCCACATTTTCATCAGCGGCGGTTTTGATATAGGCTGGTACCTGTTGCAGTCCGGCCTTCAAGGCGGCGCGGTAGCGGCGTTCCCCCGCGATGATAAGGTATCTGTCCGGCCCGATTTCCTTCAGTGTAATCGGCTGGATAATACCGTGCGTACGGATAGAGGCCGTCAGTTCTTCCAGCGCGCTGTTTTCAAAATACGTACGGGGCTGGTCGGGATTCGGTTCGATTTTGCTCAGTTCGATTTCGCTGATAGACGACGAGCCGCCCGTCTTCGGCTCCTCTACGGTGAGCAGCGCGTCCAAACCGCGCCCCAGTCTGTTTTTAGTCGGTTTCGCCATAACTCACGATTTATTTTTTTCAATCAGTTCCTGAGCCAGTTGCATGTGATTGGCCGAGCCTTTCGATTCGGCATCGTAGAGCAGTACCGGCTGTCCGAAGCTGGAAGCCTCTATCAGTTTCACATTCCGCTGGATGGCCGTGCGGAATACCAGTTCCTGGAACAGCCTTTTGACTTCCTCGTAGATTTCGTTGGCGACCCGCAAACGGGCGTCATACATGGTCACCAGGAAGCCTTCGATTTCCAGCGCCGGATTCAGTTTGGCCTTGATAAGTTTGATCGTATTCAGCAGCTTGCTGATGCCTTCCAGGGCGAAATATTCGCACTGTACGGGGATGATGACCGAATCGGAGGCGGTCAGGGCATTGACGGTGATCAGACCCAGCGAGGGCGAACAGTCGATCAAGATAAAGTCGTATTCGGCTTTCAGCGGAAGAAGAACTTTTTTCAGGGTGTATTCCCGCTCTTCCATATTGAGCATTTCTATTTCCGCGCCCACCAAGTCGATGTGCGACGGCAGGACGTCCAGCCGTTCCAGTGCGGTCGCGACAAGCGCCTTGCGACCCTCATCTCCGTTGATCAGGCAGTCATAGAGCGAACTCTCAGCACCTTTTGTGTCGATGCCCAGCCCGGACGAGGCGTTGGCCTGCGGATCGGCATCGACGACCAGTACTTTTTTTTCGAAGGCGGCCAGCGAGGCTGCCAGATTGATGGTGGTAGTTGTCTTGCCAACTCCTCCCTTCTGATTTGCTAATGCGATAATCTTTCCCATAATTTTATTTGTAATCAAGATAAAAACCCTTCATATCGAAACGAATAATGATACATCCTCTTTTTATTTTCCTTAGACAAGTTGGATTTGCAAAGTTACAGGATTTTTCTTTCACAGGAACACTTTGTGGCTGATTTTATAAAAGTTGTTGATCTTCTTGACGATAGAGCAGGGCGTACAGGCGTCGTGATAATGTACGATCACCTGGTGGCGGGCTGCTGCCTCGTCGAGCAGCCGGATTTTTTCGTCATACGAAGTCATCGGGCACACATCGTATGCCGAAATCCACAGGGGAGAGACCTGGGCGGCAATCGGAATCACGTCGCCGGCAAAGACGACGGTCGATTCGTCCGTCTGCACGTAAGTCACAAGCTGACCGGACGTATGTCCCCCGTAGAGACGCAGCCGGACGCCTTCGCACAGGTCGCAGTCGGCCTCGACAAGTCGGAGTTTACCCGCCTTTTCAACGGCTTCCATGTTCTCCGGGAAATAGGAATCCGCCTCCAGGGGATGAGGATTCAGGGCATTTTCCCACTGCGACCGGCCTACCCAGCAGACAGCTTCCGGAAAGGCCGGCACGATCCGGTCACGCTCCTTCCGCGTCACATACCCGCAATGATCAAAATGCAAATGCGTCAGCACAATATCGGTCACCTGTTCGGGCGAAATCCCACGTTCCCGGAGCGCTTCGCGCAAGTCCGTCAGCCCGTAAAAATGATACGAAGTCGACCGGAGCTGTTCCAGTTGCTTGTCGCCCACCCCGGTGTCGATCAGGATCACGCGGCCGCACCGCGCAAGCACCAATCCTACATGCATGGCCAAACGGCAGCGATTGTCTCCGTCCGCCGGATAACGCCGGCTCCACGCCCGCTGCGGAACGGCGCCAAACATGGAACCTCCATCCGCATAAAAATATCCGGTATTGATCAGTTGAAAAGAATTTTCTGCCATATCTTGCCATTTTGGACGCAAAGATAGGCATTTTGAACGAGCAGTCAAATTACGGCCATGTCGTCGGGCTATGCTATTCCGTTGGGGTTACCCCGCATGTCCCATCCGTCCCATCCGTCCCACCTGTCCCTCTGCTGACTTTGGCAGACCTGATTGATTTGGAC
>JAISWC010000212.1 GCA_031271245.1 Tannerella sp.
AATATCGGCAGTTACATTGCGATTGTGCTGGACGACAAGGTGTATTCGGCGCCGCGCGTGAACGATGAGATCACCGGCGGACGCTCCCAGATTACCGGCCATTTCAGCACGGAAGAAGCCAAAGACCTGGCAAATGTGTTGAAATCGGGCAAAATGGCTGCCTCGGTCAATATCGTCCAGGAAGACGTGATCGGGCCTTCTCTGGGACAGGAAGCCATCAATGCCGGCGTGATTTCCTTCATCCTGGCGCTTGTGATCCTGATGATTTACATGTGCGTCATCTACGGACTGATTCCGGGTTTGGTCGTGAACGGCGCACTGCTGCTGAACATCTTCTTCACAATGGGTGTCATGGCATCCATCAAGTCGGTACTGACGCTGCCGGGCATTGCCGGTATCGTGCTGACGCTGGGTATGGCCGTCGACGCCAACGTGCTGATCTACGAGCGCACGAAGGAAGAACTTCGCGCCGGAAAGGGACTGGCGAAAGCGCTTTCGGACGGTTACAAAAACGCCTTTTCCGCCATCTTCGACTCGAACGTGACCACCATTATCACTGGTATCGTGCTCTTCATCTTCGGAACAGGCCCGATCCGCGGGTTTGCAACCACGATGATTATCGGTCTGGTAGCATCGTTCCTGACGGCCGTCTTCCTGACGCGTATTGTATATGAAGCGTTGCTGGCAAAAGACAAACTGAAAGATATTACCTTTACCACGTCCATATCGAAAGACTTCCTGGTCAATCCGAAAATTCCGTTCCTGGGCATGCGCAAGATCGGATACCTGATCCCGACGGTGATCATCGTGCTGGGAGCCCTCTCGATGCAGGTCGTCGGACTGAATAACGGCATTGACTTCACGGGAGGACGCAACTACATCGTCCGTTTCGACCGGGATGTGCGGACGGAAGAAGTGCGCGCCGCCCTGTCCGGCCAGCTGGAAGGCGGTTCCGTAAGCGTGATCACGATTTCCACGCAAAATCAGGTGCGCATCTCTACCAACTACCGGATTGACGACAACGACCCTTCCGTAGACCAAGATATTGAATCCAGGCTGTATGCAGGATTGACGAACTTCCTGCCGGCAGGAACAACCGTCGACCAGTTTTCCGCAAGCCATATCAAAAGTTCGCAGAAAGTGGGACCCAGTATGGCGGAAGACATCAAAAACAGCGCCATCTGGGCGGTCATCTTCGCCATGTTCTGCATGGCATTCTACATTCTGGTGCGATTCAGGGATGTGGCGTTTTCGGTGGGCGTGTTCGTCTCCGTATTTGCAACAACGCTGTGTATCATCGCCTTCTATACGCTCCTGTGGAAGATTCTGCCGTTCTCGATGGAGATCGACCAGACCTTTGTGGCCGCGATCCTGACGGTGATCGGCTATTCCATCAACGACACCGTCGTGGTGTTCGACCGGATTCGCGAGACGATTCAACTCTATCCGAAACGGGAACGGCATCAGGTGATTAATGACGCATTGAACTCCACGCTGTCGCGAACGTTCAATACCTCCTTCTCGACCTTTGTCGTAGTATTGTGCATCTTCCTGCTGGGCGGCGCAACCATCCGCAGTTTCACGTTCGCCATTCTGCTGGGCGTAGTCATCGGAACCTATTCGACGCTGTTCATTGCAACGCCGATCGCTTACGAGATTCAGAAACGGAAGATCAAAAAGGTAGCCGTTTCGGGAGCGCTGAAGACAGCGCGAGCATAACGACAGCCCAGTGTCTTATCGGAAAAAGGCTGTCCGGAAATCTCCGGGCAGCCTTTTTTGCCATCACGCCCGCAACTTCCGGACAGGAAGCAAGCGCGTGTTTTTTTGGAAACCATATAAGATTTCGTTCGATTTTCCGTTAATAGGTGAGAAGTGATACACGATTATCGACCGGAAGAATGAAAAAGGAATGTATTAAATTATGAAGCGAATTTTGCTGGTAAACAAGTTTTATTATCCGAGGGGAGGCGACTGCGTGGCAGTCATGGCTGCGGAGCAGTTGTTGAAGGCCAAAGGTCATGAAGTGGCGGTGTTCTGTATGCAATATCCGGACAATGTTGCCTCGTCGTGGGAAACGTATTTCCCCGCGGAAGTCTCCTTTTCCGGAGCCATGCTTTCCGGCAGTCTCAGGGCGGCGGAACGGATTTTCCGCGCACGCGACGTGGCAACCCGTTTCACCCGCCTCCTGAACGATTTCAAACCCGACGTGGTACATCTCCACAACATCCATTCCTATCTTTCGCCCGTTGTGGCGCAAATCGCTCGCCGGAGAGGGCTGCGGGTGGTCTGGACAATGCACGACTACAAGCTGATTTGCCCGACCTATTCATGCCTTCGCGCCGGAAAACCCTGCGAACTGTGCTTTAAGCACAAATCCGGCGTCTTTAAGCACCGGTGCATGAAAGGCAGCCGGGCGGCCAGTCTGCTGGCCTGGATGGAAGCGCTGTACTGGAACCGGAAGAAACTGGAACGCCTGACCGACCGGTTCATCAGTCCCAGTTCGTTCCTGAAGGGAAAAATGGTCTCGGCCGGTTTCCGGGCGGAGCAGATTGAGGTGCTGCCCAATTTCATGCCCTATCGCCCGGCCCCGCTGCCGCCGGCCGGGAAAGAAGATTATTACTGCTACACAGGCCGCCTGTCCGGAGAAAAGGGCGTGACGATCCTGCTGGAAGCCGCAAAACGTTTGCCCTGTCCGTTAAAGGTCATCGGCGGAGGTCCTCTGTTCGATTCGTTAAGACGGCAATTTCCGCAGACGCATATTGAATTTACGGGACAACTGCCGGTCGAAGAACTGCTGCCGGTCGTGCAGCGGGCGCGCTTCCTGGTGATGCCCTCCGTATGGTACGAAAACAACCCCTTCAGCGTGATCGAAGCGCTTTGCCTGGGAACGCCGGTGCTCGGCGCAAACATCGGAGGCATACCGGAACTGATCGATACGAAAAAAAACGGGAGACTGTTTACTCCCGGCAGTGCAGGAGAACTGGCCACTGCCATTGCGGCCTGTTTCCGGCATTTTTCCGGCACGTGCGATTTCAGGAAAATAGCAGCGGAGGCACAAAATAAATTTTCCCCGGAGACGTTCTATACGAAACTAATTCACATCTATGGCAATTCATCTGCGTAAACCTACGGATATGTGCATCATCACGACCTATCGCTGTCCAATGCGGTGTACAATGTGCAATATCTGGAAGCATCCTACGGAAAAAGAAAGGGAAATCAAACCCGGGGAATTGGAGATTCTGCCCCGTGTCCGGTTTGTCAATATCACGGGCGGAGAACCTTTCATCCGTCAGGATCTGGCCGAGATCGTCGCCATTTTGTTCAGGAAATCTCCGCGGGTCGTTATCTCCACCTCCGGATGGTATGAAGAACGGATTATCGATCTGGCCAGGCAATTCCCCAAGATCGGAATCCGGATCAGCATCGAAGGCCTGTCGCAGAAAAACGATGAATTGCGGGGACGTCCGGGAGGATTCGACAAGGGCTTGCGGACGCTGCTCAGGCTGAAGGAAATGGGCGTGAAGGACATCGGATTCGGCTGTACCGTAAGCAATCACAATTCGGACGACATGCTTTCGCTCTACCGGCTTTCCAAAAGCCTGGGGCTGGAATTTGCCACCGCCGCATTTCACAACTCCTATTATTTCCACAAAAACGACAATCAAATCACCAACAGGGAAGAGGTCATTGCCAATTTTGAACGGTTAATCGCCATGCAGTTGAAAGAAAAGTGTCCCAAGTCGTGGTTCCGCGCCTTTTTCAACCACGGGCTGATTAACTACATCGAAGGAAACCGCCGGATGCTGCCCTGTGAAGCCGGGCTTGCCAACTTTTTCGTAGACCCTTACGGCGAAGTATATCCGTGCAACGGCATGGAAGAACGTTTCTGGATGGAAAGCATGGGGAATATCCGCCGGGCGTCTTCTTTCCGGGAAATCTGGGAAAGCGAACAGGCGCAGAAGGTACGCGAGAAAGTGCGTCACTGTCCTAAAAACTGCTGGATGGTAGGGACGGCTGCGCCGGTGATGAAAAAATACATCCGTTATCCGCTTCAGTGGACCGCAAGGAACAAGATCAGGAGTTTGCTGCAGCGGCCGCTTTGCCTGGAGCGAAAACGACCGGATGTACAGGAACAGGAACAGGAAAATTCGGCATTATGAAAGTGGCGGTTGCGGGGTTGCGGGGTTTTCCCGACATACAGGGCGGCATTGAAACGCATTGTGAGGAACTGTATCCTCGACTGGTAGAACTGGGATGTGATGTTACCGTGTTGAGACGAAAACCTTTTGTCCGGGAAACACCGCCGCGAACGTCCTGGAAGGGCGTAAAATTCCATGACCTTGCCACCTCCCGGAAAACAGGCGCCGAGGCGCTCGTCCATACGTTCAAAAGCGTGTGGTACGCTTTCCGCATGAAAGCGGAGATTCTTCACATCCATGCCATTGGGCCATCCGTCGCAGTGCCTTTTGCCAAGCTGCTGGGTCTGAAAGTAGTCGTTACGCATCACGGCCCGGATTACAACCGCCTCAAATGGGGGTGGTTTGCCCGTTTGATCCTGCGAACAGGCGAATGTTTGGCCGCTCGACAGGCAGACGAAATCATCGTCATTTCTACCGTTATCCGCGACCTTCTCAGGGAGAAATACAACCGTACCCGCGGCGTTCATCTCATCTACAACGGCGTGAACCTGCCGGAGCAAACGGAATCAACGGCGTATATCCGAAGCCTGGGACTGGCGCCCGGCAAATACATCCTGAGTGTCGGCCGGTTCGTGGAGGAAAAGAATTTTGACCGGCTGATCCGTGCCTGCGCTGCGTTGCCGCTGCCGGAAGACTGCCGGCTGGTGATTGCCGGCGCAGCCGATCACCCGACAGCCTATTCGGCGGCGCTCGAGAAACTGGCTGCCGGTAACAGGACCGTTTTGACGGGCATGATTAAAGGCAGTCCGTTGCAGGAACTGTACACACATGCGCGGGTTTTCGTCCTGCCTTCGTCGCACGAAGGCATGCCGCTGGTGCTGCTGGAAGCCATGAGTTACGGCCTTCCGATCCTGGCCAGCGACATCCCGGCAAATAAAGCCATGAACCTGCCGCCGGAAATGTATTTTCCCACGGGAGACGAACACGAACTGGCGCACCGGCTCCGGCAAATGATGTGCGACAAAACACCGAAAAGAATCCATTACCGGATTCCGGACAGTTGCAACTGGACACATATCGCCCGGCAGACGGTCGAAGTATACGGGAGCCTGTGCAAATAAATTCAAGGATTCTTCAAAGATGCGGGGATTCGAGGGTGAATTTCAAATGGTCGCGCCGACTTTCAAAACCCTTTGGGGAATCCGCCAATTACCCCGGAGAAATCGCCGATTC
>JAISWC010000154.1 GCA_031271245.1 Tannerella sp.
GTTCGTCCGTCGTATGGCGGATGATGTATTTTGCGCCGATGCTCAGCGGACGGTGGTTCAGCCAGCAGACCAGCAGGGAAATATTGGTGTTGAGAAAAGGTATTTCGTCGCTTTTCACAATCATGTTGCCGCGGCTTGCGTCCACGTTATCGTTCAGCCGGATGGCGACGGACTGCGGCGAGAAAGCCACATCAAGCGATTGCGTGGCTTCGTCAATCGCTTTGATGGTCGATTCGGTAAAGGACGGCAGGACGGTAACCCTGTCGCCTGCCTTGAAACGCCCGCTTGCCAAACGTCCGGAATAGGCCCTGTAATCGTGAAACCTGTCGTTTTGCGGACGGATAACGTATTGTATGGGGAAACGCGCCGGCAGTTTGTCAAGCCCTTCCTTGACAGGCAGGCTTTCGAGCAGATGCAGCAATGTCTCGCCTTCGTACCAGGGCATTTTGTCCGATTTGTTTACCACATTGTCGCCATGATAGGCAGAGATGGGAATGTAATGTACGTTTTCCAGTTTCAATATCCGGGCTATCGCGGTATATTCCGACTTTATCCTGTCGAATACTTCCTGCGAGAAATCCGCCAGGTCCATCTTGTTGACGGCCAGGATCACGTTGTCCAGCCGCAAAAGCGAGGCGATGTAAGAATGTCGTTTGGTTTGCTCAATGATGCCGTTGCGGGCGTCCACCAGGATGATGGCGGCGTCGGCGTTCGAAGCGCCGGTTACCATGTTGCGGGTATATTCAATATGTCCCGGCGTGTCGGCAATGATAAACTTGCGTCTGGGCGTGGCAAAATAGCGGTAAGCCACATCAATGGTAATGCCCTGTTCACGTTCCGCACGCAGGCCGTCCGTCAGCAATGCCAGATTCACTTCGTCGTTGCCCAACCGTTCGCTGGCCGTCCTGACGGCTTCCAGCTGGTCTTCAAAAATTGATTTGCTGTCGTACAGTAACCGGCCGATGAGGGTGCTTTTTCCGTCGTCCACGCTGCCTGCCGTCGTAAACCGCAGCAAATCCATATCCAAATATGCGTTCATATAATATTTAATGTGCTAATGAAATATAATGTGCTAATGTGTCAATGTGCTAATGAAATACAATGTGCTAATGTGCTAATGAAATACAATGGGTCAATGTGCTAATGTGTCAATGGGTATTTCATTAGCACATTAAAAGTATCCTGCTTTCTTGCGGTCTTCCATGGCCGCCTCCGAGCGTTTGTCGTCGGAGCGTCCGCCGCGTTCCGTCACTTTGGAGGCGGCTATCTCGTTGATGATTTCTTCCAGCGTACGGGCTTCCGAGACGGTAACGCCCGTGCATGTAATATCGCCGATGGTGCGGCAGCGCACGCGCTTGCGGATCACCTTTTCGGCAGGTTTCAGCTGCATGAAAGGATAATATGCCAGCCAGACGCCGTCGCGCTCAAACACCTCCCGTTCGTGCGTATAGTAAAGGCCCGGCAGTTCGATGTTTTCCTGCAGGATGTATTGCCATACGTCCATTTCCGTCCAGTTGCTGAGCGGGAAGATACGGAAATGCTCGCCCGGCTGTTTTTTCCCGTTGAAGATGTTCCACAGTTCGGGGCGCTGGTTTTTGGGATCCCACTGTCCGAACTCGTCGCGGTGCGAGAAGAAGCGTTCTTTGGCGCGCGCCTTTTCTTCGTCACGCCGGGCGCCGCCGAGCGCCGCATCGAATTTGTATTTTTCGATGGCGTCGAGCAGGGTAACGGTTTGCAGTTTGTTGCGGCTCGCGTTGTAGCCGGTTTCTTCCACGACGCGCCCCGTGTCGATAGATTCCTGCACGGAGCCGACGACCAGCTTCACGCCCAGGCGCTCGACCAGTGCGTCGCGGTAAGCGAGCGTTTCTTCAAAATTGTGTCCCGTGTCGATGTGCAGGAACGGGAAAGGAATGTTTGCCGGATAGAAGGCTTTGTAAGCCAGGTGCGCCATCACGATGGAATCTTTGCCGCCCGAAAACAGCAGGACGGGCTTTTCAAACTGCGCCGCTACTTCGCGGATGACGTAGATGGATTCCGATTCCAGTTCTTTCAAATGTTTCAATCTGTTGCTCATGATGATGTATGTGATTTTTAAAGAAAGTTCCTGACAAAATCCCTTGCATAATAGGATATGATATGATTGGCGCCCGCCCGTTTGATGGCGGTAAGGCTCTCGAAGAAGATGCGTTTCTCATCGAAGAAGCCTTGCGCCGCGCCGTTTTTCAGCATCGAATATTCGCCCGACACCTGGTAAGCCGTCAGCGTCTTGCCCGGAAACAGTTGCGATGCACGCCAAAGTATGTCGAGGTAAGGCATGGCCGGTTTGACCATGATCCAGTCGGCGCCCTCGTCTATGTCGGCGGCAATTTCTTCCGGTCCCTGATTGCGGGCGCGAAAGTCCATCTGGTACGTTTTCCTGTCGCCAAACGAGGGCGCCGACCCTGCCGCATCGCGGAACGGTCCGTAGAAAGCCGATGCGTATTTGGCTGAGTAAGCGAGGATCTTTGCCGGCAGCCCTTCCCTGTCCAATCGTTGCCGTATGGCCTCCACCTGCCCGTCCATCATGGCGGAAGGCGCCACGAAATCGGCGCCCGCGGCGGCATGTTGGTACGCCATTTCGGCGAGCAGCGGCAGGGTGGCGTCGTTGTCCACATCACGGTGATGGAGCAGTCCGCAATGTCCGTGCGAAGTATATTCGCACAGGCACACGTCGGTGAAGACGACGATTTGCGGGAATTGCCGTTTGATGGCTTTTACCGCGCGGCTGATGATGTTGTCCGGCGCATAGCCCCGGCTGCCGCGTTCGTCTTTTTCCGTGTCGTCGAGCACGCCGAACAGCAACACCTTGTCAATGCCCGTAGCCGACAGGTCTGCAATGTCTTCCAGCAATTTGTCGATGGAAAAGCGGTAAACGTCCTTCATGGACGGTATTTCCTGTTTTATGGCTTCGCCTTCGACGACGAAAAAGGGATAAATGAAATCTGCCGGGGCGATGTGCACATCTGCATACCGGTCGCGTACTTCCTGTGATGTTCTGTATATTCTGAAACGTTTCATTCGATATATGTTTTTAATTTGTTTGCAGTTGTTTTGCCTCTTGCTGTTAACAGCGTCCTTTCGGGAAGCGATCCGTAGAGCCGGACGAAGGCCTCCACACACGAAGGGGATGTGAAAATGATTTTGTCGAAGCGCGACAGATCGACTCTTTCCGCTTCCGGGTTTATGGTATTGGTGTAAACGGGCATGTCCGTAACCTTGTTTCCGAGCGCTTCCAGCGTGTCGGACAAATATTTCAGTCCACGGTCGGAACGGGGCAGCAGGATTGTTTGACCCGTCAGGGCGTTTTCCCTGAAAAAGGCTGTCAAGCCCTCTGCCGAACCGGTGGCAGATTCCATGTCGGGATGGATGTTGTATTTGTTCAGTTCGGCGGTCGTCGTTTTGCCTGTGGAGGCTATCCGGGCATTTGCCCATGACCGGGTATCCGGTTTCGCCTCATTCAACCATTCATGGAAATAACGTACACCGTAGCGGCTGGTAAAAACAATCCAGTCATACGGCGTATCTGTTTTTCCGGTCGTGAAGCGTTCCATCGCGGTGTTGCCGGATTTTTGTATCTTGATCAGCGGCGTGTGTACAATATGACCGTAGCCGGCGTATTCTTCCGATGTGACGCCCGTCACCAATATATTCTGCCGGTCTGCTCTCCGGCTTTCGAGCGCTACCGTTTCGCCAATGACAACCAGAACCGGCGCCGGGTATTTGACGGCGGAAAATTGCAGCTCCCGCAACGAAGAATAATACGTTGCCTGACCGGGCAGGGATACGTTATATACCAGTGCGGCGGGCGTATCCGCATCCCTGCCGTCAGCGATCAGCCCGGCGGCGATAGCGGCAATGTTAGCGCCTCCCATGTAATATACGATGGTGTCTGTATTGGGAATTGGCGCCCGGTTGCCCGGATGACCGGCGACAAAAGCTACCGACGATGACGTCCCTCTGTGCGTAAGCGGTATGTACGTATAAGCAGCCAGTGCAATGGCCGAAGAGATGCCGGGAATAACGGCCGTTTCTACCAGACGGCTCCGGAGGAAATCAATCTCTTCGCGTCCGTGTGCAAAGATCATCGGGTCGCCGCCTTTGAGCCTGACTGTGTTTCGTCCGCTGACGGCAGACCGGTACAGTTCTTCGTTAATAACGTCCTGCGAGTGGCTGTGTTTGCCTTTCCGCTTGCCGACGTATATTTTTTCCGCCCTGTATTTGTCCAGGAAGGCGCTGTCGATTAAATCATCATGAAAGATAACGTCGGCATCGTTCAAGGCTTTGTCGCCGCCGACGGTCAATAAGTCGGGATTACCAGGCCCGAAACCGACCAGCGTTACCCTGCCGTACGTCTTCCGCACATCAAAACGAGTGAATATTGCTTTCAGTTCCGGCTCGCCTTTCCTGCCTGTTACCGCCAAGTTGCCTTGCAGGGCGTGGGTCTTGAAAGGCAGTATTCCGGTGATGCGTCCCTCCAAGCCCAGCCGTTTCAATGCGCAGGTAGCCACAATCAAAGCGTCGATATATCCGTTATCAACTTGCGCCAACCGTTCTTCTATCGTTCCGCGGATACTTACCACCGTTACGTCGGGACGCAGTTGAAGCAATTCCGCTTTGCGCGTGGCCGAGCTTGTTCCCACCCTTGCCCCGGCAGGCAGCCGGGAGAGCGACAGCCGGTTACGGCTCACCAGCGCGTCGGTTTTATCCTGCGCTGCAAACAGGGCATACAGTTCAAGTCCACCGGGCAGGGGACAGGGCAGATCTTTTGCCGAATGGACGGCGACGTCGGCGTTGCCGTTCAGGACGGCGTCGTCCAGTTCCCGCGTAAAGAAATCGGCGTCGATATGGCTCATGAGCGAGATGTGCTTGTTCCTGTCGCCGAAAGATTCTACGCATGTCAATTGATACGCCACTTCCGGCAGAAAGGAAAAAACTTCCTTCACCTGCATCTGCGAAAGGGCGCTGCTTCGGGCTATTACTCGTATGTCAGGCATTTTTACATTCTGCATTTCATTTGATACTGTGTTTGGAAAAGCGGTTTGTAATGATTCGTCCCGCGATGCTTAATACAAGGACAATGATGGTCAGCAACAGGGCGGCTGCGTATGCGCGTTCCCTGACTTCGGGTATGGGACTGCTCAACTGGAAGAAGACCGACAGGGGCAGTGTCGCTGCCGGTTCGTTCAACGCCGCCGGTATATTGTCGGTGAATCCCGCGGTGAAAAGTACGCCGGCGGCGTCTCCGATGGCGCGCCCTGTGGACAGCAGCGTTGCCGTGGCGATGCCGGGTGCAATTTGCCGGAGTACTACCTTGCAAGTTTCCCAGCGGGTAGCGCCCAGCGAATACGAAGCATCCAACAAGTCTTTGGGTATGGATTGGGCAACTTCGTCCATCGAACGGACGAAGATGGGGATAATTAACAGGGTGATGACGATGATTCCGCCGAGCAGCGATGTTTTCAGTCCGAAAAATATCATGATGGTAAATGCAAATGCGCCGTAAACAATGGACGGAATCCCTAACAGTACGTCGAATGAAAGCCGCGTGAGATAGGCCAGCCGGGATTGCTTTTTCAGGTATATGTTGATGTAAAAGACTATCGGGATACTGATGAGCAACCCCAGTAAAGCCGAGGCAGACACAATCATCAGCGAGCCGGCAAGGGCATTGAGGATACCGCCTTCTTTCCCCAGGTAAAATCCGCCTCCGGGCAACTGACTGACCATTTCCCATGTCAGGGACGGGAGGCCTGTCCCGGCAATTGTCCAAATGATGCTTGCGAAGAAGCCGAAAACAATGCAGATCGCAATTATCATCAACACGTTAAATACTTTTTCTTCGATATATTTCATTTTATAACAGACGTCAGGGTGTGTCGGTACATTATTGCTTAGGGATGTGAAATAAATAAGCCATAACAGTTTTACCTCGATATGTCGGGAAGTTCGCCAAAGACTTTGGGAAGGTTCCTTCCCCCCTATGTCGGGAAGCTCGCCAAAGACTTTGAGAAGGTTCCCGCATGGAGGCCGTTATATGTTGTTTATTTCTCATCACTTAATGCCTGAGATTCGTAATAATGATGCGTGAGACGGCGTTGAAGATGAATATGATTACAAACATAGTCAGGGCTGCAAACATCAGCGCCGATTCGTACATGGGCAATGAAAGCATTTCGCCGTAATTGTTAGCAATCAATGCCGGCAGGGGATAGGCACTGTCGAAGACCGATTGGGGTATCTGCACCATGTTGCCGCAAACCATCAACACGGCCAGCGTCTCTCCGAAGGCTTTCGATATGGCAAGTACAACGGCTGCAATGACGCCCGGAAGAGCTTTCCTGACAACGACCAGGCGGGACGTTTGCCATCGCGTTGCGCCAAGCGATGCGGAGGCTTCCCGGAAGTCTTTCGGCACGGTGGAAAAGATTTCGATGAACAGGCTCACGAGCAGGGGGGTGATCATCACGCTAAGGACGATGCCGCCGGCCAGTAAGGTGTAGCCGCTGGTGTAATCCACAAACCGGGGGCCTAACGTGTCGGCTATCCAAGGCACAATGATGAGCGTCCCCCACAAACCATAGACGACGGAAGGAATCCCTGCCAGAATGTCCAGTACCGGGAAGACGGCTTTCTGTATCCACGGTCGTGCATTTTCCGTCAGGAACAGGGCGGTGAGCAAGGCAACCGGCAGGGCGATAATCACGGACAGCGCCGTAACATAAACCGAACCAAGTATGAAGGGCAGGAAACCGAATTGGCCGGAAAACGGATTCCATGCCGAACTTGACAGCAAATCCCAGACGGCATTTGTCTGTAGGATACTTCGCGACTTGTAATACAGTCCGCCTCCCATCACCAACAGCAGAAGCAAAGACATGACCGTCAGGCAGAGCATCAGCCGGCCGGCAACCTTGTCTTTAATTATTCGTCTTTTCAGTAAGGATATGTACATAGGGTTATTTCAATTTGTCTGCTTCCGCCGCCAGTTTATCTTCCGACAGGCCGATGTAGCCGGATTCTTCGACATACTGCTGTCCCTCGCCGAGTATGTATCTGAGGAATGCGACAACTTGGGGTTTCACCGGCTTTCCTTTGGTGACCAGGTAGAGATCACGGGCGGGCGGCGAAGGATAGCGGTTTTCGCGGATGGCTTTTATCAATGTCGCGGATGTTTCGTAAAAATCTTCTTCGGGGTCTATTACTCCGTTATCGTTCACGTCTATCGGCATAACGGCCAGTTCCTCGTAGGGTCTCTTTGTGTTTTTATCATAAGCGTAAGCAATGTTGTTGTAACCGATGGCCACCCTGTCCTTTTGTACGGCGGCAGCCACGCCGGGGTCGCCGAAGACGGCGGTTGCCTTCAGGTTTTCCTGTTTCTTCCCGAACCATGCGGCAAATGTCTCGCCTGCGCCGCAGGCGTCGGAGCGCGTATATACGTGCACCGGCGTGAGGGACGATGTGCCGAGTATTTCGCCCCACGTCTTGAGTTCCCAGTTCCACAGTTTGGCGGCAATTTCACGTTTCAACCCCGTTTTGTCGATGATTGCCCGTTCGGGATTGCGGGCATGAATGGTCGGGACGACGGCGTCTTTGACCGCAGCTATCGGCAATGCGCCTTTCTCCAGTTCCTGAGCGTATATTTCCCTCGATACCATGCCTATGTCCACGACGCCTGCCAGGACGTCCGTCATGCCTTTGCCGGCGCCTCCGCCGGAAACGTCGATTTTTACCGCCGGATGAATTTTCCGGAACTCCTCCACCCATTTCACCGCCATCGGGTACAGCGCAAAGGCGCCGGAAAGCTGTATGTTGCCCGACAGTCCGTCGCCGCTGCCGGCCGTGTTTGTATTCTTTTCCACGCTGCCGCCGCATGACGTACATAGCATGACAACTGTCGGCAGAATATAAAGGTATTTCTTCATCATCTCTGTTCTTATGTATTATGAATCTTTCTTTTTTCGCTGCAAAGGTAAGGTATTTCCCATGGTTGTCGGGATACCATAATCGTGGTATATTCCTCTTTAGTTATACTCAAAAGATAATAAGTATCCTGCTGCTTCACAGTGGACTTTCGTCCCATACGGTATCGGAATCGTTGGGCATATCATTGAAGCTATGTTGTGAAACATATTTTCGTTTGATTTTTATAAGTTTGCCTTATCCGTAATAGTTTATCAATTTATAGATAGTATTCTACGGGGTCAATCAATCCGCTACGGAAGGCATATTTCGTAGCTTCATGTACGTTATTTATTTCGAGCTTGCGGAAAATATTCCGGCGATGCGTATTGACGGTATGGAAGCTGAGGCTTTTCTCGTAGGCGATTTCTTTTGTCATCTTGCCGAGTGCTATTTCGCGGAGGATGATCTTTTCGGTTGCCGTCAGTCTTTCCGGGGCCGAAACCGTAACCCTGTATTTTGCGTTGCCAAGTATGGATTTCGCCGATTCGCAGTGATAGACGCGATTGTTTGATGCGGAATGGATTGCGTCCAGGATATCGTCTTTGCTGTCGCTTTTCGTAACAATGCTTACCGTCTTGTCGCTTAACAATATGTAACGCAGGAAAGATTCTTCGGGTTCGTCGGAAAACAGTATCCATGAAGATTGTTTTGCGCCTGCCTTCATGTTCAGGAACTGTTCGGCAGATGCGAAATCGAACAGGGTATAGTCAATGATTACGACACAGTCGGGATACTGCGACAGTTTGATCCTTAATTCGGTACAGTTCTTTACCCTGAACGTGTCGCTTATCTGCAGTTCCTCCAGCAGGGAGGTTAATCCTTCCCTTGTAATATCCTGGTTGTCGGCAATTAGAAATGTCTTCATCTTTTCTTTTTTTGGAACAAAGGTAGTATATGTTTAAGGAAGATGGATACCATTTTTGTGTTATTTTTATTTTTTTTTAATTTAGTTAGCATAAAAATATCAGTAACTGCTCAGGTATTAAATTAGAAAAAAAGATGTTATAAAAATTTGTTATAGTATGCCGCTTGGAAATCGCAGAATTTTCATGTAATTTTGCGCCCCTGAAAAAGAATAATCAATTTGAAATGTATTACAGCGAAAAAGAAATATTGGAACATATAAAGGGAGAACCTTTTACGGCGGTTTCGGAAACGGCGGACAGGATGGGTCTCGAATGTTATGTGATAGGGGGTTACGTGAGGGATATTTTTTTGAACCGTACGTCCAAAGATATAGATATTGTTACGGTTGGCAGCGGGATCGAACTTGCCGAAGCCGTCGCCGCGAAGTTTGGTAAAAATGCCTGTTTATCTGTTTTCAGGAATTTCGGCACTGCACAGGTCAAATACAGGGAATGGGAGATTGAATTTGTCGGCGCAAGGAAAGAATCATACCAGCGGGAAAGCCGCAAACCGGTCATAGAAGACGGTACGCTCGAAGATGACCAAAACCGCAGGGATTTCACGATCAATGCCTTGGCTTTATGCCTGAACCAATCGCGCTATGGCAAACTGATCGACCCTTTCGGCGGGCTTTTGGATTTGGATGACTTACGCATTGTTACGCCTTTA